>NZ_CABSTC010000016.1:0-22608 GCF_902480485.1 uncultured Negativicoccus sp.
CCGGCCTGCTGCAATGCCGTACCGACGCCATCGGTGGCTCCGGACAATGCCTTGAATCGCGGAGACGGAATTGGGGATGACTATTCCCGCACAGGCTGTTTACAGCAGCGCTAAAGCAAGTACCGTGGTTGCACGCAGTGTTACTCCATCGGATAAAATTCGGGATTAAAAGCAGCCGTGAGGCTGCTTTCTTATTTTCTAACTAAGGAGTTTATGATGAAAACAGTCGCGCAATTAGTAGAGGTCTTGGAGAATGGTGTGTGTCGAGGGAATAAGGAAAGGGAAATTACTAACCTCAGCACCGATTCCCGCAAAATAAAAGCCAATGGACTTTTTATTTGCTTGCGCGGTGCGCATGTGGACGGACATAAGTTTGTGGACAGCGCCATGGCTAACGGCGCCGTTGCGATTATTTGCGACCATTACTTGGATGCATTTCCGGAACTGACACAAATCATTGTCGCCGACACGGTGATGGCCATGCAGGCTATGGTACCATTTTTCTACGACTATCCGGCGCGCTCATTGCGAATGATCGGCGTCACCGGAACGAACGGTAAAACTACGGTCACGCATATGATCGCACATATTTTAGAAGATGCCGGATATTGTGTAGGCATTATCGGTACGGTAAATATTGTAATCAACGGAGTATCCGAGCCGGTGCATAATACAACTCCGGACGTCGATTTGCTGCAAAACACATTATTTCGCATGCGTGAGGCGGGCGTTACTCATGTTGTAATGGAAGTATCTTCCCATGCATTGGCATTGGGCCGTGTGGCCGGCTGCAAATATGATACCGCGGTATTTACCAACTTGACGCAGGACCATTTGGATTTTCACAAAACAATGGATAATTATGCCGCGGCGAAAGCAAAGCTTTTTGCGATGGTAGCGGAAAGTGAAGGCAATGAAGCGAAGGCGGCAGTGATCAATGCTGACGATTCGTATAGTAAGGTTATGCAAGATCCCGTGTTGCATTCCCACTGTCGTTTGCTTACATATGGACAAAATAAAGACGCCGCTTTATATATCAGCGACGTCGCCATTTCCGCACAAGGAGCTAAGGGCACATTGCATTATAGTGGACAACAATGGCCTTTTACGATCCAAAGTAGCGGTATGTTTAATGTGTACAACAGTTTGGCAGCGGTAGGTGCCGCTCTTATGGAGGGGATTGCCATGCCGCAAGTACTTGCCAGTATGGCCAGTTTTATCGCTGTGGCGGGACGCTTTGAGCGGGTAGATGAGGGGCAGAATTTTACAGTTATCGTTGATTATGCCCATACGCCGGACGGTTTGGAAAATATTTTGCGAACCGCCCGTGAGATTACCGATGGACGAGTGTTATTGGCCTTCGGTTGCGGTGGCGATCGAGATGCAAAAAAACGTCCGATTATGGGTGGTGTTGCCGCAAAACTGGCGGACTCTATTATTATTACAAGTGATAATCCACGGAGCGAAAATCCTGAACAAATTGTCCGAGAAGTCTATGCCGGCGCACAACAAAACGCTTCTGCAAAAGTTGCGATTGCATGCGAAGTGGATCGTGCCGCCGCCATTCATAAAATTATTGACCAGGCACAACCGGGGGATGTCGTTTTGATCGCAGGAAAAGGGCACGAAACATATCAAATTTTGAATAGCGGTACCATTCATTTTGATGATCGTGAAGTAGCGCGTAAAGCACTGCGGGGAGAATAATATGGCGGAATTTACAGAAGCGGAAATCATTCAAGCAACGGCAGCCGTAAAATTGCAAGGGCCTGAAGATGTAGCGGTAGACAATATACGTACGGATACTCGCGGCGAACTTTCCGGAAGCCTGTTTGTGCCGTTAAAAGGGGAGCGCTTCAATGGACACGACTACCTGCAGCAAGCGGTGGAGAATGGCGCTGTGGCGGTGCTCTGCGATCAGGATATTGTGGAGTTGCCCAAAGAAGTGGCTGTGTATCGAGTCAAGCAAACACGTCGCGCATTGGAAGATCTTGCCGCGTATCATCGTCGTCGTTTTGCGCTGCCGGTCATTGCCGTTACCGGTTCCAGCGGAAAAACGACTACTAAAGAATTGATCGCAAGTGTACTTGCGCAAAAGTTCAGAGTGCATAAGACTGAAAAAAATTATAATAACGAAATCGGTTTAGCGCAGACGTTACTTTCATTGCAACCGGAAGATGAAGTGTGTGTGGTTGAGATGGGGATGCGTGCTCGTGGCGAGATCAAGCGTTTAGCAGAAATTGCGGCACCGACGGTCGGCGTAGTTACGAATGTCGGTGTGGCGCATCTGGAACGGCTTGGGAGTCAGGACGCCATTGCCGCCGCTAAGCAAGAATTAATTGAATCCATTCCAGAAAATGGTACGGCTGTGTTAAACTGGAATGATAAACGGGTACGCAACATGGCATCCGTTTGTCGTGGGCGAGTGATTAGTTACGGAATTGAGCCGCAGGCAAATGTGCAGGCGCTCGATATCCAATACGGACTTGGCAAAACTAAATTTACCTGCCGAATTTTTGATGAAGTATTTCCTGTCGCCTTACCGCTTTTAGGCGCTCATAATGTGGCTAACGCGTTAGCGGCGGTGGCTGTCGCGCGTGTTTTAGGGTTGCCGGCAAATCGCATTCAGCGGGCACTTGCGGAGGCTGTATCCGGAGAGCTTCGTCAGGAAGTCGTAGATCGAAACGGAGTCCGTTTCATTAATGATGCGTATAATGCCAATCCGCTTTCCATGGCCGCATCGCTGGCATCCTTATCCCAATTTGGCGAGGGACGTTACGTTGCAGTGATTGGCGATATGCTGGAGTTGGGGCCGGATGAAGTGGCTATGCATGAAGAACTTGCCGCTGCGGTGATTTCGGCAGGGATTACGGAGCTCATTACCGTCGGTCCGTTAGCCCATGCGCTGGGGGATGCAGTAAAAAAACAGGCGCATGTGAATGTACGTAGTGTTACCAACACAAGTGAAGTAATGCCGCTGTTAAAGTCGCTGCTGCAGGTAGGCGATATTGTTTTAATCAAAGGGTCACACGCACTGCGTTTAGACACCTTGGTAACTGAATGGAATAAATAATAAAAGGACGGCCGTATGAGTATTTATTCAAATTTTTGGGTATGTGTGTTCGGCGCACTGTTTATGTTGCTTTTCGGTGCGATCGGTTTACCGGTTTTACGCCGATTAAATGCGCGCCAGGAAGTGCGGGAAGAAGGGCCGCAATCCCATCGCAAAAAAGCAGGCACCCCAACCATGGGGGGCATTTTAATGATTTTGGCATTTCTCACAACATTGCTTTTGGCCGGGAATTGGAGTCCGGCTTACGGTTGGTTACTTTTTTTAATACTGGGACATTTTGCTCTCGGTCTGAGTGATGATGCTATCAAAGCACTGCACCATCGCAACTTGGGGCTGACTGCAAAACAAAAACTGGCCGGACAAATTTTTTTGGCGGCGATTTTTGCGTATGCATTGACAGATTCTCTGGGGCTACCGACATCGCTTCATATACCGTTACTCGATACCAATATATCGCTCGGTAACTTTTATTATCTTTTTGCAATGATTGTTATCGTCGGAACGACGAATGCAGTTAATTTAACTGACGGCTTGGACGGCTTGGCTGCCGGTATCAGCGCACTCGTAGCGGCTGCATTTGTTTGGTTGAGTCTCAGCGCGCGCGATTTAGAATTGGCGCAATTTTCCGCCGCGTTGGCCGGTGTTTGTTTAGGATTTTTGGCATTTAATTACCATCCTGCAAAGGTTTTTATGGGAGACACAGGGTCATTGGCGTTGGGCGCTGCGTTTGCGGGACTGGCTTTGGTCACGCGGACAGAGTTGCTTTTGGTGATCATCGGCGGTGTGTTTGTAATGGAGGCGGTCTCGGTTATTTTACAGGTAGCATCATTTAAAACTACCGGTCGTCGCCTGTTTCGTATGAGTCCTTTACATCATCACTTTGAACTGGGAGGCTGGTCGGAAGTGAGGGTGGTTCATACCTTTTGGCTGGCAGCGTTACTTTGTGTCGGCGTCGGTATTTCTTTAACAATCTAGAGTGAATGAGCGGAAAATTTGAAGCGGTGATAAGCATGAAGTATACGAACACAAAAATTTTAGTTATCGGGGCCGGAATCAGCGGCATCGGAGCAGCACGGGCTCTTGCCAAAGCGGGAGCAAATGTAATCCTTTCGGATGTCAAGGATTTGTCGGCAGAAAAAACGGCAGCATTGACGGCGCTGGGGATTGAATGTGTTTTCGGTGCACAAAAGTCGAGTCTTTTGGCAGGGGTGGAACAAATTATAATGTCACCGGGGATTGCACCGACGATCCCTTTGGCAGTGGCAGCCACGGAAGCAGGCATTCCGGTCGTTTCTGAAATTGAAGTTGCGTATGAACTCTCACAGGCACCGATCTATGCGATTACCGGTACGAACGGAAAAACGACGACCACTACGTTATTAGGGGATATGGTTGCGGCCGGCGGACTTAAAAATGTGGTCGGAGGAAATATCGGTAAAGCGCTTTCTGAACAAGTCAGCGAACTTTCTCCGGATGGTATCGTGGTGGCTGAAGTATCGAGCTTTCAATTGGAAATGATTGATCGCTTTCGTCCTCATGTGGCGGCGGTTTTGAATATTACACCGGATCACTTTGAGCGTCATGGTGACATGGATTCTTACGTACAGGCGAAAGCACGTATTTTTGAAAACCAGACAACAGATGATGTGTTGATTTTAAATGCGCAGGATCCGTATTGCCGCGCTTTTGCCGAGAAGGCGCAAAGTCGTATTCTTTGGGTTTCTACAGCAGGAAAAGTAGAAAACGGAGCCTATGTAGAAGACAATGTATTGTATTTAAATGCAAACGGAGTGCCGGAAGTATTGTTGAGTGCCGATGAGCTTTTATTGAAAGGTGAATATAATTGGTTAAATATTCTCACCGCGTCACTTATGGCACAGCATGCGGGTGTACAGCTTTCCGTAATACGGGGCGTCTTACGTGTATTTAAAGGCTTGCCGCATCGGGTAGAAAATGTAGCCACACAGGAAGGAATTACTTATTATAATGATTCCAAAGCAACGAACACGGATGCCACAATAAAAGCTTTACAAAGTTTTAGTCAGCCGCTCGTGTGGATTGCCGGGGGGTATGATAAAGGAACAGATTTAACGCTTTTGATGCAGGTTGCCCGGAAATGCAAGGGCATCGTTTTCTTAGGGAATAGTAAAGAGCGTTTCTCTATTGCTGCTCAAAAAGAAGGAATTTCCAATATTGAACTTGCCGGTGATTTAGCGCAGGCGGTCAAAAAAGCACAGAAGTTGGCACAAAAAAATAATGCGACGGTGGTGCTTTTCTCTCCGGCCGCATCGAGCTATGATCAGTATCATAATTATCAGGAACGTGGGCGTGACTTTTGTCGCTTAGTAGCGGAGTTGGAGAATTAATGAAGCGACGAGTAATTATTTCCGGCGGCGGTACCGGCGGGCACATTTATCCCGCGCTGACGATTGCGGATGCGATTCGCCAAGTAACAGATGTGGAATTCTTATATGTCGGCAGTGAAAATGGCTTAGAAACGGAACTGGTTCCCAAAGCGAGTATCCCGTTTATAAGTTTACGTCTGCACGGATTTGAGCGCCGACTGACACCAAAAAATGGAAAAACGGCCTGGGAAGCTTTGCAAAGTGTAGTGAAGGCAGGAGCTATTTTGCGAGACTTTCGTCCGGATATTGTGATCGGTACCGGCGGGTATGTTTGCGGGCCAATGTTATTGGCTGCGGCTTTGCGCGGTGTCCCGACACTGATCCAGGAACAGAATGTGGTGCCGGGGATCACCAATCGTCTGCTATCCAAGGTGGTTCGTAAAATTGCGCTTGGCTATGAAGAGGCGGCAGCACAGTTTCATCAACCTAAAAAAATTGTAGTGACAGGAAATCCTGTGCGTCGGGAAATTTTAGCCGCGCAACGAGATGTCAGCAGAAATCGGTTGGGACTGTCCGAAGATGCATTCGTGCTGCTTGCTGCCGGCGGCAGTCGCGGTGCACGGGTAATTAACCAAGCGATGCAGGAAGTCCTCACACGTTACCAAACGAATACAGAAATAGTAGTGATGCATGTTACCGGTGAACAGGAGTACGAAAGGTTCATGCAGGAATTCACGTTAACCGGCGAAAAGCATAAGCATTTGCGGGTATATCCGTATTTACATACTATGCCCGATGCGCTGGCAGCGGCCGATTTGGTGGTGTATCGTGCCGGCGCGGTGGGATTGGCCGAACTTACGGCGCTCGGTCGGCCGTCGATCTTGGTGCCGTATCCGTATGCAGCTGCGGATCATCAACGACGTAACGCAGCGGTCTTGGCGCAAAGAGGTGCAGCGGTGGTTATTGAAAATAGAGATTTGACCGGTGCGTTGTTATATGAGACGATAGAATCGTTGCGACAAAACCGAACACGTTTAGAGGCGATGGCGTCTGCCAGCCGTTCTTTAGGTAGACCGCAAGCGGCGGAAGACATTGCGAAATTAGCACTTTCAATGATGGGATAAAACAATGAATTTGGATCAATATAAAAAATTTCATTTTGTAGGAATTGGCGGCGTGGGAATGCGTGCGCTGACCTATATCTTGTTACAACGAGGCTATATGGTTACCGGCTCCGATCAGGAAGACGACGCGGTGTTTGCAAAATTTCGTGATCACGGAGCGGTCATTTATCTTGGCCATGATGCTTCTCATGTGGATGGGGCTGACGTAGTTGTTGTATCCACGGCTATTCGCCCGAACAATCCGGAAGTGGTGGCAGCCAAAGCAAAAGGTATCCCTGTCATGCATCGCTCGGATATTTTAGCAGCTATTTTAAATGACGGTTGCGGCATTGCCGTCGCCGGAGCACATGGTAAAACCACAACCACATCCATGCTGGGGCAGGTCTTTGAAGAAGCCGGCGTTGATCCGACCATCGTTATCGGGGGCGAAGTAGATTACTTAAAAGGCAATTCGAAAGCGGGGAAAGGTCCGCATGTTATTGCCGAAGCCGATGAAAGCGACGGATCATTCTTAAAACTTCGACCGGCTTTTGCGGTAGTTACCAATATTGAAGATGATCATTTAGATTACTACGGCTCGATGGAAAGGTTGGAAGCAGCTTTTGTGGAATTCATTCATTCCCTGGATGAAAAACAGGGCCGAGCTATTTTGTGTATAGAAAACAAAGTTATTCGCAAACTGTTACCACAGGTTAAGTGTGCTTATGTTACCTACGGGTTTTCTCCGGAGGCAACCTACTCGGCCACTGATTTAGCATATGTCGACGGTTGTCTGCATTTTACCTTGGTCAAAGAACAGCAACGTTTAGGGAAGGTGATGCTGCAGGTTCCGGGCAAATATAACGTGCTTAACGCATTAGCAACGATTGCGACGGCTCTTGCGGCCGGTTTATCGTTACCGGATATTATTGCGGCATTGGGGCACTTTACCGGCACAAAACGACGTTTTCAAACACTATATCGGAGCGCTAACTACTGGTTGGTTACTGATTATGCGCATCACCCGACAGAAATTAAAGCGACGCTTGCCGCCGCTAAAGAAATTGGCGTGAAGCGAGTGATTTGTGTGTTTCAGCCGCATCGTTATTCGCGTACGGATTTATTACGAAACGAATTTGCAGACGCATTTCATGATGCCGATTTGACGGTTTTTACGGACATTTACGCTGCCGGTGAAGATCCGCGGGATAATGTCGATGGTACTTTATTGCCGAATATGGTAAAGGCAACGGGAGACGAAGCGCGCTACGTGCAGGATATAGCGACGATTCCGGAGTACTTAGATACCATTCGTAAGCCCGGCGATCTTATTATTATGATGGGAGCGGGCAATATTAATGAATGCAGTTACCTGGTTAAACAAAGGTGGGAACAACAGGATGAAACTGTGGGACAAAACTAAAGATATTTTGGTGGTTATGGGCGGCCCATCTACGGAAGCGGAAGTTTCCCGACGCACAGGTGCTGCGATTGCACAAGCGTTGGTAGAAGGAGGGTACAAAGTAACTACGCTTGAATTTAATCCGCGAACTTTTTTGAATGATATACAAAAAGTGCAACCGCAAGTCGTTTTTAATGCGTTGCATGGTAAGTACGGGGAAGACGGCGCTATTCAAAACGTTTTGGAAATGCTCGGCATTCCCTACACCGGATCGGGGCCTTTGGCCAGTGCTTTAACAATGGATAAAGTTATCAGTAAACGACTTTTTGTCCAGTCAGATTTGCCGACGGCGCCTTTTTCCATTTACCGCCAGGAAGAAGAAATGGAAATGATTGTAGCGGATATTTTGGAACGTTTTACTTTGCCGGTTGTGATTAAAGCCGCCAACCAAGGTTCAACGATCGGAGTCAGCGTGATTCACGAGGCAAGCGAAGTTGCGCGTGCGGTGCAAGATGCGTTTAAGTATGATCCGTGGATTGTCGTAGAAGAATATTTATTTGGCGATGAGTTTACCGCTTCTGTTCTCAATGGAGAAGCATTACCGGTCATTCAAATCGTACCGCATTCAGGGGTATATGATTATGCATCGAAGTATACGGCGGGTGCGACGGATTATTTAGTACCGGCGCCGATTGACAATTCATTGCAGGTGCAATTACAAGAATTGGCACAGCAGACATATCGCTTGATGAATTGTGAAGGTGTTGCACGTGTCGATTTTATGACGGATGAAAAAGGAAACCCGTTTATTTTGGAAGTGAATACTGTGCCCGGTATGACGGTAACAAGTTTAGTGCCGAAGGCGGCTAACGCTGTAGGCATGGACTTCCTGACGCTTTGCGAAGCGATTTTAAGCACCGCCGGGTGCCAGAAATTGTAATCAATGGCACAGCATATGGATTTTGAAACATTCCGTCGGCAGCGACACGGTGAGGTAACATCCGTTGTTCCACTGGAACAAAATGTCGAGAAAGGACAGCCGGAGCCGCCGCGTAGAAGACGACGCAAAAGACCGAAACAGCAATCACGGAATGAAAAACCCTTTTATAGAAAACGCGGCACCTATGCTTGGTTGGCAGTGGTCATTGTTGGACTTTTGTTGTTACTGGCGCTGGCGCCGATTTCATTTGGCAGTGTTAAAGTAGAAGGCCTGCAAGTTCTTTCACAAGACGAGATTTTTCGTGTTGCCAAAATTTCACGTCCGATCAACGTTGTACAACTCGCTACAGCCGATATTTCCCGTCGGTTGAACGGTGATTTACGGATTGCTTCCGCTAAAGTGGATCGGGAGTTTCCCGCAACCATTCGTATTCAGGTGGAAGAACGTCGTCCGATTGCCGTCGTCGCGACGGAATTTGGTTTTGCGGTGTTTGATAAAACGGGTTTAGTTATTGCCGAAGGACCGACTATTACACGGACGGACGTGCCTTTCATTACCGGCAAAAAATTGGGCAATGTCTTATTGGGTGATACGGTTACTGATGATGCCTTGCGAAAAGCACTGGCGTATTTGTCCTATCTTTCGCTCAAAGGAAGCGAACAAATCTCGGAAATTAATATCGGGGACACGACGCAGTTGATTGCGTATACACGTGATGACATACCGATTCATTTGGGCACAGTAGAAAATGCAGCCGAGCAGGCACCATTATCCGAAAACATGTTGAAAGATATTCGCTTGCGAAACTTGACGGTTGATTATGTGGACGTCAATGTAGGTGCGCCCTACATCAAATTGAAATGAGGCAGCAATGAAATCAAAAACGGTTGCGTTGCTTGCGGTCAGCGTTATTTTGGGCATGATGCTGTCATTGCAATATAAAAGCAACAAAGAAATGCAAGCAACGACAATGAATATGCGTGTGGAAGACTTGTATCAGCAATTAATGCGGGTCGAGCAGGAAAAAACTGATTTAGTGAAGGAGCTGCAAGAATTGCAGGCAGAAGGTTTGACACCGGACGCCACACGTGAACAGGATGAATTAAAATTCAGAGCCGGTCTGACTGCGGTAGAGGGGCCGGGCGTAGTGGTCACGATTGAAGACAGCAAGCAGCCGCTTAAGATGGGTGAAAACCAAAATCTTTATGTCGTACATGATGAGGATATTTTAAAAGTCATCAATGAATTACGCGCTGCCGGTGCGGAAGCCATTGCGCTAAACGAACAACGTTTGATTGGAACGAGTGAAATTCGTTGTGCCGGTCCTACAGTTACTGTAAACGGCAAAATGTTCAGCACTCCGTTTCAAGTCAAAGCAATTGGAGATCCGAAGTTATTACGATCGGCGCTGGAGTTCCGCGGAGGAGTGGTAGATACTTTGAAGTATTGGGGTATTAATGTGTCTATCGAGACCAGTAATAACTTGCAAATCAATCCGTATATCGGACCGAGTAAACAGGAATTTGCAAAGGCAATACCGGGGGTGGCGAAATGATTGTAGCCTTAATGTTGGGCGGCTTGTTTCTCGGAATTGTGATGGGAATGTGGTTTCCCTGGGCGATTCCCATCTCCTATGCTCCGTTCCTTTCGGTAGCGATTATGGCCTGCTTGGACAGTGTGTTCGGAGGGGTTCGCTCGTATATGGAAGGGAAATACGATCACACGATTTTTTTCAGCGGTTTCTTTGTCAATGCATTAGTGGCGATGCTATTTGTTTTTATCGGGAGTCGATTGGGAATCGATATTTACTATGTGGCGCTGTTGAGTTTCGGATTGCGTATTTTTGATAACACGGCGGCCATCCGGAGAATTTGGCTAAATGAAAGAAAAACCGGTGTCAGATAAGTAGCGTTTTCCCGTTAAATAGTGTAAAATAATTCATAATGAGTGAATTGCAAAGAACAATCAACACACGGCAAACAGAAGGAGGAAGTCGGATGGGTGACTTGGCGAATATTAAAGTGATCGGTGTAGGCGGCGCCGGCAATAACGCAGTGAATCGAATGATCGAGGCCAATGTGCAAGGTGTCGATTTTCTTGCGGCCAATACTGAAGTCCAAATTTTGGATACGTCGAAAGCAGAAAAAAAATTACAATTAGGCGAAAAGCTGACCAAAGGTCTTGGCGCCGGAGCGAAACCTGAAATTGGTGAAGCAGCGGCGGAAGAAAGCAAGGAAGAAATCATGAAAGCGTTGCAGGGTGCTGACATGGTTTTCGTAACAGCCGGTATGGGCGGTGGTACGGGTACAGGCGGTGCACCGATCGTAGCAGAATGCGCGAAAGAAATGGGCGCATTAACCGTTGCCGTAGTTACTAAGCCATTTATGTTTGAAGGCACTGTACGTATGCGCAATGCTAATTCCGGTATTGAATATTTGAAAGAAAAAGTAGATACCATCATCATTGTGCCGAATGAGCGTCTGTTGCAAGCCGTAGATAAAAAAGTCAGCATCCAGGATGCGTTCCGTATGGCCGACGATGTGTTACGTCAAGGCGTGCAAGGAATCTCCGACCTGATTACTGTACCGGGTGTCATTAATCTTGACTTTGCCGACGTCAAAACGATTATGACCGATCAAGGCGAAGCTCTAATGGGTATTGGTACTGCCAGCGGTGAAAACCGTGCGGTAGATGCTGCTAAAGCGGCCATTTCGAGCCCGCTTTTGGAGCGCACTATCGACGGTGCCAAAGGTATTATTATCAGTGTTACGGGCAGTGATGATTTGGGCTTGCTCGAAATCAACGAAGCGGCGCAAATTATTTCGGACGCGGCTGATCCGGATGCAAATATTATCTGGGGTACGTCCATTAATCCGGAGATGGGTGACGAAGTACGAATTACCGTCATTGCAACCGGTTTTGAAGATGTGAAGAAAAAACAGGACTACGCAGCGAATGCGCGCGGCGGCATTGCGGTTCCGGATTTTTTACAAAAACACTAATCACTTAAAAAGACCTCACATTTGTGAGGTCTTTTTAAGTGCATGCAATCCCAGCGGAAAAGCCTTTCGTATATGCTATAATAAATATATCTATGGTCTGAAGGAGGAACGAAATGGCAAAAGAATATTCGTTTGATGTTATCTCAACCGTTGATTTGCAAGAAGTAACAAATGCAGTGCAACAAGCACGCAAAGAAATTACCACGCGTTACGATTTTCGTAACAGTAAAAGCGAACTTACATTTGCCGATGACACCATTACTTTGGTAAGTGATGATGAGTATAAATTGGGCGCTGTGCAGGAGGTGTTACGAGGTAAGCTTGTGAAGCGTGGCGTAAGTTTGAAAAATCTTGATGAAGGGAAAATTGTTCCGGCTTCAGGTGGCACAGTTCGTCAGGAGTGGAAATTAAAACAAGGATTGGATCAAGATAACGCGAAGAAAGTTACCAAGCTGATCAAGGATAGGAAGCTTAAAGTGACTGCCCAAATTATGGCGGATCAGGTTCGCGTTACGGGGAAAGATAAGGATGCTTTACAAGAGGTAATTGCCGTATTGAAGGCAACCGATTTCCCTGTGGATTTACAGTTTGTCAATTATCGTTGAGTATTATGGCAAAGAAAAAATTGCGAGAAGGGTTCACTACCGGCACCAGTGCGGCGGCCGCTTTAAAAGCAGCTGCATTGGCCTTGCGTGGAGAATTCCCAAAAACTGTTACAGTGGAGTCGCCCCAGCATCGAGCGTTGACGTTGCCAATTGAGAAAAGCCAAGTGATTGAGGGCATCGGTTCAGCGACTGTCATCAAAGATGCGGGTGATGATATGGATGTCACGCACGGCACGCCGATTGTCGTTTCTCTTGAAGTAACAACGACGCCCGGAATCACTTTTATCGCGGGTGTAGGTGTAGGGACAGTGACGCGACCGGGGTTGCAAGTAAAAGTGGGAGATGCCGCGATCAATCCGGGACCGCGCTGGATGATGAAGCGAGTTTATGAAGAGTTGGCGGATGAGGGCACCGGTTGGAAAGTGACTGTTTCCGTACCTGCCGGTGAAGCATTGGCAAAGAAAACACTGAATCCGGTGTTGGGAGTCATGGGTGGCATTTCCATTATCGGCACGTCAGGAATTGTCAAGCCGATGAGTGAAGAAGCCTATAAAAAGTCATTAATTCCTCAATTTACCGTTTTGCGTGCCGCGCATCAGCGTTGGTGCGTTATGACTCCCGGCCGGATTGGTTATGATGCCGCTCGTAAAATTTATGATTTACCGGTCACCGACCTCGTTGAAACCAGCAACTTTATCGGTTTTATGCTGGAAGAAGCCGTGGACAAAGACATCCGAGAGATTATTTTGATCGGTCATTTGGGAAAATTGATCAAAGTCGCGTCAGGGAGCTTTCATACGCATAATCGCATGAGCGACGGGCGCATGGAAACACTGGCAGCGTACGCCGCTTTGAACGGTGCAGATGCAGCAACGGTAAAAGAAATTCTTGCTTGCTCGACGACTGACGGTGCGGCAGAAATTATTCGGGCCAACAATCTCGAGGCCATTTATCCTCAACTCGCTGAACGTGCGCAGGTGCGCGCCCAACGTTTTGTGCACGAAGAGGCTAAAGTAGGCGTGATATTTGTGACAATGCAGGGCGAAATTTTAGCGCAAAGCAGTTTTGCCAAAGAATTTATGGAGGCTAAACCGTGGTTACGAAACTCGTAGTGGTCGGTATCGGTCCGGGATCTCCGGAGTATATGATTCCCGCCGCACAAAAAGAGATAGCCACCGCCGATGCCGTAGTAGGCGGCCGCCGAGCACTGGACACACTGGCCTCTGAATGGCAGCAGAAAATTCCAATTACGGGAAAGCTTGGCGATTTGAAAACCGAATTGGAACGACTTTCAGAACATCTTCGCGTCGCAGTTTTAGTCAGTGGCGACCCCGGCTATTACAGCCTTTTAGGCTGGCTGAAGCGAACATTTCCGGACGTTGCAATCGAAGTGATACCAGGCCTTTCCAGCGTGCAGGTCGCATTTGCGCGATTAGCGGAAACGTGGCAGGATGCCGATTGGTTGAGTTTTCACGGTCGTACACCGAATGACTCCGAATTGGCGTATGAACCGGGGCGAAAAGTTGCGTTTTTGACAGATCGGAAACAATCCGGTGCTTTTATTTGCCGAGTGTTGATGTCTGCCGGCTGGCCTAAGGAAGCGCATGTGGCGATGCTGGAGCGCATTAGCTATGAAGATGAACGAAAGCAGGAAGGAACTCTTGAAGAAGGGGCGGAATGGCCCGATTTTACGGAAGCGGTGGTGGTGGTACAAGGATGAGCTCAGTATTTGGTCTTGCGGATGAAAAATTTATTCGCGGTAATGTACCGATGACGAAAGCGGAGATTCGTGCGCTGGTTATGGTCAAAGCGGGTATCCGGCCGGAAGACACGGTCGTGGATATCGGCGCGGGAACAGGTTCAATCAGCATAGAGGCGGCGCTTGCTGCAACAAAGGGGAAAGTTTATGCGATTGAGCGAAATCCCGAGGGCGTTGAACTAATTCGTCGTAATGCGGAACAGTTCGGTTGCACCAACCTTGAAATAATTCACGGTAAAGCACCGGATGCTTTGTGGGATCTTCCGCCTATCGATGTCGCTATTATTGGAGGCTCGGGTGGACAATTGCCGGCCATTTTTTCCCGCCTGGAAGAGCTACTGACTACAGGTGGAAGAATTGTGGCTACAGCGGTGACTGCGGAAACGACGGCGCAGCTGCTTGCCCTTTGCAAAGAACGGAAATGGCAATATGATGCGGTACAAGTACAGATTAATCGGTTGCGTAAGGCGGGGCCGTACCATCTTTACCAACCGCTCAGCCCAATTTTAATTGTGCAGGCGCAACTGACGAAGGAGGAAGTATGACGCAAGTTTATTTCATTGGGGCAGGTCCCGGTGATCCGGAACTGATTACCATGAAAGGTCAGCGACTTATCAGCGAGGCGGATGTTGTTATCTATGCAGGCTCGTTGGTGAATCCTGAAATTCTTACCTACTGTAAAGAAGACGCAACGATTTATAACAGCGCGCAGATGAACTTGGACGAAGTTCTTGATGTCACAAAAAAAGCTTGCGCGGAGGGTAAAATTGTGGCGCGCGTGCATACAGGAGATCCTGCCATTTACGGTGCGATTCAAGAGCAAATGGATGCATTGAAACCGCTGGGAATTGAATACGAAGTGATTCCGGGCGTGAGTTCATTTTTGGCCAGCGCGGCGGCATTAAAGCAGGAATATACGTTGCCGAACGTATCGCAGACAGTGATCATCACTCGTTTGGAAGGACGTACGCCGATGCCGGAGAAGGAGCGCCTTTCGTACTTGGCGCAGCATCAGGCAACGATGTGCATTTTCCTTTCCGTACAAATGATGGATAACGTTGTCGAGCAACTTATCGAAGGCGGATACAGCGAAGATACACCGGTGGCGATAGTGATTCGAGCCTCTTGGCCGGATCAAAAGATTTTGCGTGGGACTCTTGCAACGATTGCCGATCAGGTCCGCGAGGCCGGCGTTATCCGCCAGGCGATGATTATTGTCGGGCGAGTACTGCAAAGTGAATACCATTTATCAAAACTTTATGACAGATCGTTCAGTCATATGTTCCGTGACGCGAAAGAGGACGTGCCGAAGTCATGAAATGTGCGATTATATCCGTTTCTCAAGCCGGCGCCAAACTTGCCGAAAAGATAGCTGCCTCGCTGCAAGCAGATGTCGATCTTTATGAAAGAAAAGAGTACGCAAGCGGTGCCGAAGCGAAGTACTTTACGCGTGTTATGGCACTCACAACGGATATTTTTACGCGCTATGACTTAATTATCTACATCATGGCATTGGGGATCACGGTCCGCGCGATTGCGCCGCATGTGCAGCACAAAACCGTAGATCCCGCGATTCTTGGTGTGGATGAATTGGGAACATTTGTTATTTCGGTTCTTTCCGGACATTTGGGCGGCGCCAATGACTATGCGCGCGAAGTGGCAGAAATAATAGGCGCTACACCGGTGATTACCACCGCGACCGATGTGCACGGAAAAGTTGCGCCGGATGCGATAGCTCGTCATTTACAAGCCCGTGTGGAGCCGATTTCCGCCTTGAAAACGATCAATGGAGCGATTGCTCGCGGGGAAACGGTAGACTATTTCGTCGATGAGAGAATGCCGCTGGCAGCAGAGATAAAAAATATTCTGACGTCATTCGGCGTTGCGGCAAAACCGCTGGCAGAGCTTGCACAAACTGCGGCAGTAGGAGCTGTCGTCATTACCGATCGGACCGATGTAAGGCCTGCGTTGTCGCATCTGTATTTGCGACCACCGACGTTGGTGGTCGGTATGGGGTGCCGAAAAGATACTTTGCAAGAGATACTTGCCGACGCACTATGCCAAGCGTGCTCGCAAATTGGACGCAGTCCGTTAGCTCTTGCAGGGATTGTTTCGACAACTGTGAAAGAACATGAAGCCGGTTTGCTTGCATTGGCGGAACAGTATCGGCGGCCGATTGCATTTTATCCGCCGGAAGCACTACTCAAAGTGGCGGAACAATATCATTTAGAGGAATCTTCCTTTGTAAAGAATACGATTGGAGTGGGAAATGTATGCGAAACAGCAGCCATTCTGAAGACAAAAAGGTCACAGCTGCTTTTACCGAAAACAAAATTTCAACGAACGACGGTGGCAATTGCCGAGGCTACATCGCTGTCGTGGGAATCGGGCCGGGACACGCCGCAGAATTGACGCCGCGCGCCCATGATGCGATTCGCGATGCAGAAATCGTTGTTGGATACCATACGTATATGAAGCTGATTGACGATCTGATTTCGGATAAAGAACAAGTCGGCACCGGCATGAAGCAAGAAGTTGATCGCTGCCAACGCGCGGTCGAACTTGCCAGTCAGGGAAAGCGTGTCGTTGTCGTTTCTTCCGGAGATCCCGGCGTATACGGTATGGCAGGACTTGTTTTGGAATTAATAGACAAACTCCCCGCACAAGCACATCCGGATTGTGAAATTATTCCGGGACTCACCGCCGGTAATACGGCAGGTGCGATTTTAGGGGCACCGTTAATGCACGACTATGCGGTGATCAGTTTGAGTGATCTTTTGACGCCGTGGGATTTAATCAAAAAACGTGCACGTTTAGCGGGCGAAGGGGATTTTGTGATTGTCTTATACAATCCTCGCAGTCGTGGCCGTGCGAAGCATTTGGATGAAATTTGCGATATCTTATTGACAATTAAAGATCCGAAAACGCCGGCCGGTATCGTTCGCAAAGCAGGACGCGCAGGGATGTCCTATACGATTACAACATTAGCTGAATTGGCCGCGCAAGATGTGGATATGCAGTCGACAGTTATCATCGGTAATAGCCGTACATTTGTTAAAAACGGCCGAATGATTACGCCGCGCGGCTACGAATTATGATTTGGGTCATTGCCGGTACGCAAGACGGGCGTGAATTGGCGGCAGAATTAAAACGCCACAGCGGTGAAAAGGTCATTGTGACGGTAATCAGTCAATATGGGAAATTGCTTGCAGCGCCGGGAGTTGATCAGGTGTTGGTAGGGCGACTTACCCAAGACCAAATGGAAGAGTTGATAGGTACATATCAGATTGACTGCGTGGTAGATGCCAGTCATCCGTATGCGGCGATTGTTTCGCAAATGGCGCAGGCAGCAGCCAAAGCTACAAGCATTCGGTATTTGCGATATGAGCGTCCTGAAGTACCGCTCCCTGATTACGCTCGTTTATATCATGCCAAAGATGAATATGAAGCGGCTGAGCTTGCTGCATCGCTTGGAAAACGCATTTATCTGACGACCGGTTCTAAAACATTGCCTGTTTTTATGCAGTCAAAAGCACTTTCCGGCAAAGAAATATGGGCTCGTGTTTTGCCTACGCCGGAAGTGGTTGCACAATGCAAAGACCTGGGCTTAACGCCCAAGTATATCGTAGCGATACAAGGGCCGTTTTCATTGGCCATGAATCGAGCGATGTTTACTGATACGCAGGCAGATGTCATTGTAATGAAAAATAGTGGGCTCGTTGGCGGTACCGATACCAAACTCGCGGCTGCGATGGAGACAGGAGCGGCCATTGTGGTCATTGATCGGCCGATCAACCGGTCTGAATATCCTGTTTTGACATCGGTTAAAGACGTTATTAAGGCATGGGAGGGATTATGATGGAGTACGTAAAACAGCCGAAGGAAATTGAAGATAAAAGCATGAAAATTATTCGTCCCTATTTAGAAGGTATGGATTTGAGTGAAGAGGAGATTGCGGTCTACTCACGAACCATTCATGCTTCGGGGGATGTGGAATATGCCAAACTGGTCACTACGAGTCAGGATGCCGTTGCCGCAGGTCTCAACGCTTTAAAAAATGGTGCGGATATTTACTGTGATGTTGAAATGGTCCGCACAGGTATCAATAAAAAAGCACTTGCACAGCTGGGGGGAGAAGTTTTTTGCCAGGTTTCCGCACCGGAGATCGCTGAAGCGGCTAAAGCGGAAGGTATTACTCGTTCGATTGCGGCAATGCGCGCGTACGGGAAGCGATTGGATGGAAATATTGTCGCGATCGGCAATGCGCCGACTGCATTGTATGAAGTATTGCGTTTATGCTCGGAAGAAAATATTCGTCCGGCACTGATCGTCGGTATTCCGGTGGGTTTTGTCGGCGCCGCGGAGTCGAAAGAAGCGTTGGTGGAGCAGGCGCCGGTTCCTTTTGTGACTGTTCGCGGGAATAAAGGCGGAAGCCCGATTGCGGCCTCCGTGATTAATGCATTATTGTATTTATTGGTACAGCGCACGCAAATGCTGTACATTGAACCGAATAAATAATTCTTATGATGAATGTAAAAGCTGCAGACGCTACCGATAAACGCGGAGAACGTTTCACGTGGCGATGGATTGTGCTGATAACATTGGCTGTGATCTTGGTAGCAGCGCTGATCGGAAGTCTTGCTTTGGGCGCAACGCCGATTGATCTTTCCCGCATTTTGGAAATCTTGGGAGGAGATCGCAGCGGCACATCGGGACCCATTATTTGGAATATCCGTTTCCCGCGGAATTTGGTTGGGGCATTAGTCGGAGCCAATTTGGCAGTGGCCGGCGCTATTTTGCAAGCCGTTATGAAAAATCCGCTTGCCGATCCGGGTATTGTCGGGGTGTCGAGCGGTGCGGGTTTGGCCGGTGTCGTTATGCTGGTGTTGTTTCCGCATCTTACATATCTTGTCACGCCCATTGCCTTTTTGGGCGCTATGGGATCGGCTTTGTTTGTTTATGCGTTAGCCTGGAAAAACGGGATTCGTCCGTTGCGGATTATTTTAGCCGGTGTTGCCGTCAATGCTTTTTTGGGCAGCGGTATTTCAGCATTGCTGATTTTTTACGGTGACCGAGTCCAAGGCGCGTTGTTGTGGATGGTCGGTGGCTTATCCGCTCGCAGCTGGCCGCAAGTCGAAATACTTGTGCCGTATACGATCCTCGGTATTCTCATTGCATTTGCGGGTGCAAAACAGCTGAATATTTTAAGTTTGGGAGATGAAACCGCACGTTCACTTGGTATGCGCGTCGAACGCGTACGCTTTTTTATGACAGGTGTAGCCGCTTTGCTTGCCGCCGCCGCTGTGAGTATTTCAGGATTGATCGGCTTTGTCGGTTTGGTGGTACCGCACATGGTACGTCTTTTAATCGGCAGTGATCATCGTTTTCTCTTGCCGGGATCGGTACTCGGCGGTGCTGCTGTGATGGTACTTTCGGATACGTTGGGGCGTGTCGCCTTTGCACCGATTGAAGTACCTGTAGGAATTATTATGGCATTTCTCGGAGCGCCTTTCTTTTTATACTTGCTGAGGAGGGGCGAATGAGTATTATCAAAGTAGATAATG
Organism: uncultured Negativicoccus sp.; assembly: GCF_902480485.1. NCBI lineage: Bacteria > Bacillati > Bacillota > Negativicutes > Veillonellales > Veillonellaceae > Negativicoccus > uncultured Negativicoccus sp. The sequence continues at coordinate 19,794 of NZ_CABSTC010000016.1, forward strand.
TGGCGGTGTCTTTTGGCGGACACAACGTCATTCGCGATATCAGCTACACAGTGGAACGCGGTGAGATTTTGACGATTCTCGGCGCGAACGGCTGCGGTAAGTCCACACTGTTACGTGCCATGCTTGGTATTCAGAAGCGTGATCAGGGAGAGGTTGCGTATTCGGGACAGGAGTTAGAAGAGTTTAGTCCGTCTGAGCTTGCACGTAAGGTCGCTTTTTTGCCGCAGTCAGCTACGCCGCCGGGCGACATGACGGTGGAAGAATGGGTTGGGTGTGGACGCTATCCATATCAGGCGTGGTGGAAGCCGCAAAGTGATTACGATCGTAAAATTGTGCAGGAAGCATTGCAGAATACTCGTGTATGGCATTTGAAAGACCGCAATATTCAGTCATTGTCCGGCGGCGAACGCCAGCGAGCACGAATCGCGATGGCGTTGGCGCAGGAACCGGAAATTATTATGCTGGATGAACCGACTACCTATCTTGACTTAAGTCATCAACTGGAAGTCATGGAGCTTTTGCAACGTATTAATCGTAGCAATGAAGTAACGGTAGTTATGGTATTGCATGATGTCAATCATGCCGCCAAATATTCGCACCGTCTGCTTGTATTGGGACAAGGTGGAATTTATGCGTGGGGAGCGCCGCAAGCCATTTTAACGGAAAAATTGATGCGTGATGTGTACGGAGTGGAAGCGGAAATTGCTGATCGTGACGGAAGTCCTTATTGTTATGTTGACGGTTTAACCCGTTTTTCGGAGCAATAAAAAAGAGTGCTCATTTATGAGCACTCTTTTTTATTATTATTTCTTTAACTCGGGATACGCTTTTTCCAATAAGTTTTGCATTGCTTCAGGTGTTTTGATGCCCGGATTAAGAAGGTATAGTTCGCTGGGTAAATAGAATACTTTACCTTTTTGTACCGCTTGCAACTGATTCCAAGCGGGGTTGCTGGTCATTTCCTCTGCCATACGGGCTGTAATTTGTTCCATTTTGCCCATGGTAACAATAAAGATAACATCAGGGTTATCGGCAGTAAGTACTTCCAAGCTGTACGGAATAGTTTTCGCATCTGCCGGAAGTGATTTTTCGGCAAGTACATTTTGCATGCCGAGCTTGTTAATCATGGATGCGGTAATGGCAAGAGGTGTTTCTGCGGTCACATCTTTGCCGGTAGCACGAAGAATAGCAACACGCAGCGGCTTTTGCTGATGACCAAGGGCAACTACTTCCTGCATCCTTTTTTCATAATCTCTAATAACTGATTTTGCCTTATCCTTGTTTCCTGCCACACTTCCTAAAAACTCTAAAAGCGGAACATTGTCATCGATTCCTTCGTAGTTGAGAACCAGGTGGGGAATATGATTGGCTTCGAGAATGGATTCCAATTTTTTGTGTTGTTGTGAAAGTCCAAGTACTAAGTCCGGTTTATTGGCAATCAAAGCTTCTGAATTGATATGGGAAACGTGCCCAATTTCAGGAACATTTTGTGCGGCCTCCGGCAATTCATTATTTGAAGTCGGGCGCGCAACAACAGTGCCACCGACTGCATAGTACATGTTTAATAAAGAATCAGAAAGTGTAACAACTCGTTTGGGACGTTCTTGCAGAGTGATAGATTGATCTTTAAATTGATAGGTCTGTGCACCGTTTTGCGTGGCATCTGTCGATGTAGATTTACAGCCTACAAAAAGTAATAAGCAACAGAATAAAGTCAAAACTTTAATCATTGATTTCATATTTACCTCCAATAATAAATGCGCCCTGCAATGAGGGCGCATTTATTATATCATACTCAGTGCTTTTTGGAATGCATCGGCGTGTAAGGAACCTTTGCTTCTTTCGTATCTAATGCTTGTACCGCTTCGCGGGCACGTTCTACAAACAAGTCCTGGATTTTCGGATTTTCGCCCAAGCCGCGAATGTAAGTATTTACTTTAAAACCTTCTTTTTGCAAAATCATTTTATGGCTATCCGGTTCGTCACCCGCCATGTCGTTATTGGCATGGTCACCGGCGACCATCATGATCGGCATCAAGGTTACTTTTTGAATTTTATTGGCTTTAAGATGCGGAATCACATCATCGAGGTTAGGACGGCCTTCTACGGAATAAACGTAAGCGTTCTTCATGCCCATCATTTCCATGCGGTCCTGCATAACTGCGTAGAACGCATTACCCGGATGCGGGGTACCGTGTGCCATAAAGAGTACCGCTTCGTTTTTCTGCATATGTTGCGGCAATTGATATTTAAGCGCATTTAGAAAATCATTGATTTGATCCGGCTGGTCTTCCTGACCCATGTAATACATAACCGGTGTTGCTACAGCGATTTTTTTGAAATTTTTCTGTTGGAGATTAGCCGCTTCTACACTGTAGTCATATTCGATTCCCGGGATGATATTGAAAGGAACGATAGCAATGCGATTGTAGCCGTCCTTTTTCAGATTATCATAAGCCTGTTCAGGGGTGTAATATTGGATACCTTCATGTTTCATGATGCGGTCAATAATGATATGGCTGGTAAAGGCAACACGAACTTCTTTGTGTGGGAAGGCTTTCTTAATTTTATTGACTACGGCGTCAATCGTTTTGGCGCGAGTATCTTTAAAAGTAGTACCGAAGCTGGTAATTAAAATGGCATCTTTGTTTTGCAGATTCTGCATGGCTGTGTTTTCGCGCACTTTTACACCGATTTCGGTGGCAGTAAGCAAGGCAGGGGTCGGCTGTTTTACTTCAGCACTTAATTCATATGCTGCGTTTACGCCGAAACTACCGAATCCTGTCAGAATCGCAGCACAAAATGTAGCCGCCAT
>NZ_CABSTC010000017.1:0-20294 GCF_902480485.1 uncultured Negativicoccus sp.
CTGCAACCGAATAAAAAGACCGCAAGGTCTTTTTTATTTTTATAAATACAAAGATTTGACGAAAAGATTACGCGCTTTTTCCGATGTGTGATATAATAATAAAGTTATTAACCATCAGGAGGAACATCTATGCAACGGCAAGATATACGTAATGTCGCGATCATCGCTCACGTTGACCACGGCAAAACTACATTGGTAGACGCCATGCTGCGTCAAAGCCACGTTTTCCGTGAGAATGAACGCGTTGCCGAACGAGTTATGGACTCGAACGATCTTGAACGCGAACGCGGGATTACTATTTTATCCAAAAATACCGCCGTCATGTACAACGGCACGAAAATCAATATTGTCGACACACCCGGCCACGCCGATTTCGGCGGTGAAGTCGAACGTATTTTGAACATGGTCGACGGCGTAGTTTTACTGGTCGACGCTTTTGAAGGCCCGATGCCGCAGACGAAGTACGTGCTGCGCAAAGCCTTGGAGCAGAATTTGAAGCCGATCGTCGTCATCAACAAGATCGACCGCCCGGATCAACGCGTCGAGGAAGTCGAAGGGGAAATCATCGACCTCTTTATTGAACTGGATGCGAGCGACGAACAGCTCGACTTCCCGGTCATTTACGCGTCCGCTCGCGCGGGGATTGCCAAATTGTCAATGGATGACAGCAGCGACAGTGTCGAGCCGCTTTTCCAAACGCTTTTGGATTACATTCCGGCGCCGGAAGGCGACATGGAAGCGCCTCTGCAGATCATGGTTACGACGCTGGATTACGATGATTACGTCGGCAAAATCGCCATCGGTCGTATCGTACGCGGTTTCGTCCGTTACGGTCAGCCGGTCGCGATCATGAACGGCGATCAGGTGCGCCAGGATAAAATCGGCCGTCTGTACACGTACAACGGTTTGGCGCGCGTGGAAACGAACGACGCGAAGATGGGCGACATCGTCGCGATCACCGGTTTCAAAGACATCAACATCGGCGAGACCATCACCGATCCGGAACATCCGGAAGCATTGCCCTCGATCAATATCGACGAACCGACATTGTCGATGGTATTTTCCGTCAACGACAGCCCGTTCGCGGGCCAGGACGGCGAATACGTCACCAGCCGTCATTTGCGCGCCCGCCTTTTGAAAGAAGTGCAGACGAACGTCGCGATGAAAGTGGAAGAAACCGATTCCGCCGATGCGTTCAAAGTGTCCGGTCGCGGCGAATTGCATTTGTCGATTTTAATCGAAATGATGCGCCGCGAAGGCTATGAATTGCAGGTCGGCAAACCGATGGTCATCATGAAAATGATCAACGGTCAGAAATGCGAACCGTTGGAACGCTTGAATGTCGATGTGCCGCAGGAATTCATGGGCACCGTTATGGAAAGTCTCGGACCGCGTAAAGCGGAACTCATCAGCATGAATGAGCTGTCGGGTTACCTGCGCATGGAATTTATCATTCCGGCGCGCGGTCTGATCGGCTTCCGCAGCGAGTTTTTGACGAATACCAAAGGCAACGGTGTTATGTACCACGTATTCCACGGGTACGCTCCTTTCAAAGGGGAGATTCCGATGCGGACGCGCGGCGCGCTGGTCGCTGTCGAACCGGGCGAAACCACCGCGTACGGCTTGGGTAATATCGAAGAACGCGGTACGCTTTTCCTCGGACCGAATGAATCCGTGTATGAAGGCCAAGTAGTCGGCGAAAACGCTCGCGATACCGATATGGACGTCAACCCGTGCAAGAAAAAACACGTATCCAACATGCGCGCGTCGGGCTCCGATGATACGATTCGCTTGACTCCGCCGCGTCAATTTACGTTGGAAGAAGCGCTGGAATGGATCAACGACGACGAAACGGTCGAAGTGACCCCGCACGCCATCCGCATTCGCAAACGTATTTTGAGCCAGCAGGCCCGTTACAAAGCGGCGAAGAAAAAACAGCAATAATAAAAAGACCTCGCAAGAGGTCTTTTTTGCGTGCATCAGGAATGTGTCACTCGGCGCCGGCTGATGAAACGGAGCAGCCACCAACCGAAGTAGGCGAAGAGCATAAAGATCGCAAAATAGTCAACGAAAAATAAAATCGCGCTCGGTTCCGCTTTTGGGTGTTTTAAATACAAATACGCCATTTTCAAAAAGAAATTACGAGCGACCGCGATATACAAGCCGTACAGACTGATCGCGCCGAGCACCGCGTGCCATTTCCCGCCGAGCGGCGGCAAAACACGCCGCATTGTGTGACGCAAACTGTCCCAATAAAAGCCGGCGTGCATCGCGACAAGCGCGTAAAACCAAGACGACGAACAGATGTGAACGTACTTGGCATAGCGTAACACTTCACGGCCCGGATGCGGGATCAGCGATGAAAATAAAAATCCCGAAAGGAAACAAATGACGAATACCGCGCAAAGCACATAGTTCGCTGCGCGCAGAAAACGAACTCTCGGCGTCGCGCGCCGGGCTAATTTTCCCAAGGCGCGGCGATGTTCGTAGACATGGTAGCCGACAATCAACGCGAAAAGATAGGCGATCCACTCATGACCGCTGAGTTTCGTCAGCGGGTACGCCATGGTGGCAAAGAGGCTGACCAAAAGCCCGATGTGCATAATGCGTCGTTGCATAATTCCTCCCTCGCGACCATTTCCCCGTGGCCGCTTTACTTTCATTATACCAGCGGCAAGGCAAGCGGCAACCGTCATCGGAACGCCGCAAAGGCGATTCTTACTATGCTATAATAAAACCAGCTGTTTTACGTCTGCGTTGACGTAATTGTCATGGTTGTAGAAAGGGGAAAGAACGTGGACCCTTGGGTAGTCATTCGGCATCGTCTTAACGAAGCGCAATGGTTCAAACGTCTGCGCGATTCTCGCGCTTTATATATTGGTAAACGTTTATATCAGCGGTATATGGATGATGATGTGGGGATGCTGGCCGCGGCCGCGACCTACTATCTGATTTTGGCGCTGGTGCCGTTTATGATTTTCCTGTTTAATATCATATTGTTCGTGGCGGCGTCGCAAATCGATACGGTGTTGCGTTACATGCAGTACCTGCCGGGCGATGTGCCGGCGACGCTCGCGCCGGTGGTTACCGATATTATCGAGCAACGTTCGACCACGGTATTGTCCATCGGTCTTTTATTGGCGCTGTGGTCGTCATCCAAAGGCATCGACACCTTGATCCGCGCGACCGATATCGCGTTTCAGACGGGCAAAAATGTCCAGTCCTATATTCGCGTCAAAACGAAATCGATCCTGTTCACCTTGCTGATTGTCGGCACGATGCTGGCGTCGCTCGGCATTACCGTATTCGGCAACCTGATCGTGAAAACATTTATGGGGGTACTCGGTTTGACGAAAGAATTTCTTTTCTTTTGGAGAATCGGCACCTACCTGATTCCTTTTGTGGCGATGATTTTGGTGCTGGCGGTTTTCTACCGTTACGCGCCGCGTTTCGTCGAACACGAGGGGCGCACGCCCTGGTCGCACACGCTCACCAGCGCCGCGATCGTGACGACGATTTGGGTCGCCATGACGGGGGCGTACGGTTTTTACGTCAGCAATATCGCCAATATGGGCGCGACCTACGGCTCGCTGGTCGGCTTGATGATTCTTTTCATCTGGCTCAATTTGACCTCGCTCATTTTGATTATGGGCGCGGAATTTATCGCGGCGTTTGACGATATGCATTTGTTTTTCACGGTTCCGCGTCGTAAAGATTACCAAACGGAAGACTTTCGGATTGTCTGACGCGACATGTTTCGCACGCCGGATATCCTGTGTTACAATACACTGTATTGAAAGATTTCTATGTAGGAGGCAAGTATGCACATTGTTTTAGTCGAGCCGGAAATTCCCGGTAATACCGGCAATATCAGTCGCTTATGCGCGGCCAATCATCTTGTCTTGCACTTGGTGAAACCGCTCGGATTTTCGATTGATGACAAGCATTTGAAGCGTGCCGGTTTAGACTATTGGGATTTATTGGAAGTTCATATTCACGAAAATTATCAGGCGTTGGTCGAATATCTCAAGGGCCGACGTTTCTGGTTTAATACGACGAAAGCGGAAAAAAGCTATACCGATGTCCGCTTCACTGATGAAGATGTCCTGGTGTTCGGCAAGGAGACCAAAGGACTGCCGGAAGAATTATTGGCCGCGCATCCGGAGCAATGCATTCGGATTCCGATGCGGGCCGAAGCCCGTTCGTTGAATTTGTCGAACGCGGTGGCGATTGTTTCGTACGAAGCCTTGCGTCAGTTGAATTTTCCCACGCTGGCGCAAAAGGGACATTTGCCCGAAGTGAAAGGAGATTCCCATGAATATGTATGATGACGCTTATAATTTGGCGAAAAGCATTCGCGAAAGCGCGGAAATGAAACAGCTGATCGCGGCGAAAGAAAAACTGGCGCAGGACGCGTCGGCGAAAGATTTGGCGGAAGCGTTTCTCGCCTTGCAGATGGAAGCGGAATACCGTCGCATGTTGCAGAAAACGGACGGTTGGAACGGCATGGAAAAATTGCAGAGCTTGCAGGTGATGGTGCAAAACAACTCGCTCGCGAGCGAATACCTGCACGCGTTCATGCGTTGGCAGCAGGTGGCCGCCGATATTCAAAAAATCGTCAGCGAGGCGATCGGCGAAGGCGTTCCCGATTTGTCCCGCTTTGCGCCGGCGGAGGAAAAGCAGTGACCGTAGAGCATTGGGAAGAGTTGTTTTCCGGCGTTGTCCCCAAGAGCGCGCTGCATTTTGCCGAACCGATGGCGCGGCATACGACGTTCGCGATCGGCGGGCCGGCGGATCTCTATATCGAGCCGGAGACCGAGGCGGAACTGGCGGGCGTATTGCGCGTTGTCGCCAACGAAAAATGCCCGCTGATGATTCTCGGCGGCGGGGCGAACGTGTTGGTGCGTGACGGCGGCGTGCGCGGCGTTGTGATCGGTCTTTCGCGACTGGTGCGACCTTTCTATACGGAAGGCAATCGGCTTGTCGTGGCGTACGTTTGGCGCAGGCTTCGCGCAAAGCGGCGAAAGCGGAATTGTCCGGCTTGGAATTCGCCTGCGGTATTCCCGGCACGATCGGCGGCGCCGTGTGGATGAACGCGGGCGCGTATGGCGGCGAGATGCAACAGATCGTGACGGAAGTGGTAGCGCTTACGCGCGCGGGCGAACGAGTCGTCTACGCGGGCGATCAGCTGCACTTCGCGTATCGCCACAGCGTATTCCAGGAAACGGGCGATATCATCACGCAGGTGACGATGGAACTGCAACCGGGGAACGCGGCGGAGATTCGCGAAAAGATGGCGGATTATACGAAACGGCGGACGACGAAGCAGCCGCTCGATATGCCGAGCTCGGGTTCCACGTTTAAGCGGCCCGTCGGCTACTACGCGGGGACATTGATTGAAACGACCGGACTCAAAGGTTTGACGGTCGGCGGCGCGCAAGTTTCCATGCGTCACGCGGGCTTTATCGTCAATTGCGGCGGCGCGACCGCGGCCGATGTGCTGGGCTTGATTGCCGAAGTGCAGCGGCGTGTTTTCGCGGCGCATGGCGTAACGCTGGAACCGGAAGTGCAAATTTTCGGTGAAGATGAACAAAGGAGTGAGACCGACGATGCGTATTGACGGTCGCGAAACAAATGAATTGCGTCCCGTGACAATTGAACGGGGCGTGAATAAATATGCGGAAGGTTCGGCGCTGATTACCTGCGGCGATACGAAAGTATTGTGCACGGCGTCCGTGCAGCCGCGCGTGCCGCGCTGGTTGCGCGGCGCAGGACGCGGCTGGGTGACGGCGGAATACCAGATGTTGCCGCGCGCGACGAAAGACAGAAATCAGCGTGAAGCGGTACGCGGCAAATTGTCCGGCCGCAGTCAGGAAATCCAACGACTGATCGGCCGCGGCTTGCGGCAGGCGGTCGATTTGGAGGCGCTCGGTGAAGTCGCTATCACGTTGGACTGCGATGTGTTGCAGGCCGACGGCGGTACGCGCACGGCGTCGATTACGGGCGCGTATGTCGCGCTCGTGGAAGCGATTGCCGGCATGTGGAACGGCGAAGGGCCGTTTCCGGTGAAAGATTTCTGCGCGGCGGTTTCCGTCGGTGAACTGGCGGGCGTGCCGCATTTGGATCTCTGCTACGAAGAAGACAGCACGGCCGATGTCGACATGAATGTGGTCGCTTTGCAGTCGGGCGAACTGGTCGAGGTGCAGGGCACGGGCGAAGGCGCGACATTTTCGCGCGCGCAGTTAAATGAGCTCTTGGATCTGGCGCAAAAAGGCATTGCAGAATTGATCGCGGCGCAACAGGAAGCGCTCGGTGATTTGGCGGATCTCGTCGGCAGCGTCGGACGGCGCGGCATCTTGCTGGCGACGCATAACGAAGGGAAAATTCGCGAGATGCAGGCGATGCTTGCCGAAGTCGGTTACCAAGGCATTCCCGTGACGGAGGTGGCGGATCTTCCGGATCCGGAAGAAACCGGCACGACATTTGCGGAAAACGCGCTCATAAAAGCGCGCTACTATATGGAAAAAACCGGACTCCCCGCGTTGGCGGACGACTCGGGTCTGGCGGTTGACGCGCTCGACGGCGCGCCGGGCGTGTACTCGGCTCGCTACGCGGGCACGCATGGCGATGATGCGGCCAACAATGCGAAACTGGTCGCGGAAATGACAGCGGTCGCGCCGCAAGATCGCGGCGCCGAATACGTTTGCGAATTGGCGCTGGTGTATCCGGACGGCACCAAACGCACGGCGCGCGGCATTTGCCGCGGCGAAATCGTGCTCGAACCGCGCGGCACGGGTGGATTCGGCTATGATCCGTATTTCTACCTGCCGGAACGTGAAAAAACGATGGCGGAACTCACTTTAGAAGAAAAGAATCGCATCAGTCATCGAGGCGAAGCGTTGCGCATTCTCAGTGAACGCTTGCGGGAACAGTCCGAGTAGCGGGCGCGGGGCGGAAAAGCATGACAACCAAAAAAACGCGGAAATTAAAATTATACGGTTTCAATAACCTGACCAAGACGCTCAGTTTCAATATGTATGATGTTTGCTACGCGACCAGCGAAGAGCAGCAGGAACAATACATCGCGTATATCGATGAGATGTATAACGCCGAAAGGCTCACGGAAACATTGTGTGAAGTGTCCGACATCATCGGCGCGCATGTCTTAAACATCGCCGCGCAGGATTACGATCCGCAAGGCGCCAGCGTAACCATGCTGATCGCCGAAGGGCATCCGGGCATAGCGAAAGAAGATGTGGTCGCGCATTTGGATAAAAGTCACATCACGGTGCATACCTATCCGGAACGCCATCCGCAACGCGGCGTGTGCACGTTTCGCGCCGACATTGATGTCTCGACCTGCGGGGAAATTTCACCGCTCAAAGCGCTCAACTTTTTGTTGAAACGCTTTGCGCCGGATATCGCGATCATGGATTATCGCGTGCGCGGATTCACGCGGGATGTCAACGGTAAAAAGATTTACATCGACCACCGCATGCAGGCCATTTCCCACTATATTGAAGCGGCTTTGCGCAACCGTTATAATATTGTCGATGTCAATATGTACCAGGAAAATATTTTCCATTGTAAAATGATGGTAAAGGATTTCGATCTTGACGACTATCTCTTCGATCAGACGCGCGCGGACCTATCTGCAAGCGCGGCGCAAAAGGTCCGGCGACAGTTACGCCAGGAGATGACGGAGATTTATTACGGTCGCAACTTACCGGCGATCAAGGGTGTGTAACCAGAGGAGGGATTACTGTGGATTTGAAACAAGAATCAATGGCAATGCGAAAACAGCACAACGGCATTTTAACGACGGGGCTCAAGATGCCGATCAATGATCGGCACGCGCTGGCGGTTGCGTATACGCCCGGTGTCGCCGAACCGTGCTTGCATATTAAAGAGGATGAGGATCTGTCGTTTTCGCTAACCTTGCGCGGTAACGTGATCGCCGTTATTTCGGACGGCACGCGCGTGCTTGGCTTGGGGGATATCGGCGCGGCGGCCGCCATTCCGGTCATGGAAGGTAAAGCGGCGATTTATAAACGTTTCGCGAACATCGACGCGTTGCCGGTCGTTATCAACACCAAGGATCCGGAAGAATTTATTCGCACTGTCAAATTGTTGGAGAAAAATTACGCGGGCATCAACCTCGAAGATATTTCTTCGCCGAAATGCTATGACATCGAAGACCGTTTGATTGAAGAAATGGAAATTCCGGTTTTCCACGATGATCAGCACGGCACGGCGATCGCCGCCTTGGCGGCCTTGCTGGGCGCGCTGCGCTTCGTGAAAAAAGATATTTCCAAAGTTAAAATCGTCATCAACGGCGCGGGCGCGGCGGGCACCGCGATCGCCAACATGATTTTGGCGGCCGGCGCGACCGATATGACGATGCTCAACAGCAAAGGGATTTTGCATGACAACGGCAAATTGAACCGCGTGCAGAAAGACCTTGTCGATCGGATCAATCCGGAAAACCGTCAGGGCACGTTCCAAGACGCGATCAAGGGCGCGGACGTTTTGCTCGGCGTTTCGAAGGCGGGCGCGTTCAAACCGGAAGACATGAAACTTTTGGCCAAAGACAGCATCGTCTTTGCCATGGCGAACCCCGTTCCGGAAATCATGTACGAAGACGCTATCGCGGCCGGCGTCGCCGTTTGCGGTACGGGTCGCAGCGATATGCCTAACCAGGTCAACAACTCGAGCGTGTTCCCGGGTCTGTTCCGCGGCGCGATCGACGTGCATTCGCGGCGAATCAATATGGAAATGAAATTGGCGGCGGCGTATGCGCTGGCCGATTTGGTCGACGACAAAGACTTGCGGCAGGATAATGTCGTCATCGACGTCTTCGATGAACGCGTGCCGCTTGCAGTCGCGAAAGCGGTCGCGAAAAAAGCGATCGAAACGGGCGTGGCCCGCATGAAGGAACTGCCGGCGCAGTATCGCGACTAAGTGAATGAAATAAAAAAGCACTCTCTTTTGCGGAGAGAGCTTTTTTATGTAGCGATGCGCAAGTCGGGGCGTACTTGTCGGGTGTATTCAACTATGTAATAATTAAACCAAGCAAATGAACCGAAATGTGTGCGCAAGTGGAGGGCTTTATGCAAAAGAAGGGAAAGATTATCCTTGCCGTCATCGCGCTGCTGGTATTGTGCGGACTGCTTTACTGGGTCACTCGTCCGCAGGATAAAGGTTTGACGGCGACGGGCACGGTCGAAGCGACGCGGTATGATGTCACCGCCAAAGTGCCGGGATACGTGCGCGAACTTACTTTGCAGGCGGGCGATACGCTGAACGAGGGAGATCTTGTCTGCCGTATCGATCGTGAAGATCTGCGCGCGCAAGTGCTTGCCGCCAACGCCGGTTTGGCCGCCGCGCGAGCTCGCTTAGCGGATCTGGAAAGCGGCGCGCGGCCGGCGGAGATTTCCGCGGCGCAGGCGCAAGTAGCGAGCGCGCAGGCGCAAGCGAACAAAGCGTCTGCTGATTTCGACCGCTATCGCCAGCTTTATGATCAGGACGCGATTTCCGCGCAACAACTCGACGCGGCGCGCACGCAGGCCCAAGTGGCTCAGCAGGCGCTGACTGCGGCGCAGGATCAGTTGACCATCGTGCAGGACGGCGCGCGCAGCGGGCAAGTGGAAGCGGCTCGCGCGGAAGTGGAACGCTTGCAGGCCCAGGTGGATGCGCAACAGGCGCAGGCGGACGGGATTGATGTGGAAAGTCCGGCGAGCGGCACGGTTTTGAGCAAAAATTTTGAAAATAACGAATTCGCTCCCGCCGGTGTTCCAATCGTCACCGTCGGCGATTTAGACAACTGCTATGTGCGGGTGTATGTGCCGAGCGAAGATCTCGCGCGCATTCAGGTCGGTCAGGCGGTGAACGTATATGTGGACGCCTATCCGGGTCGCGCGATCGCGGGCACGATTCAGGAAATCAGTCAGCAGGCGGAATATACGCCGCGGCAAAGCATCACGGCGCGAGAACGGGCCAACCTGGTATTCGCCGTTAAAGTCGCCGTGCAAAATCAGGAGCGGATCGTCAAACCAGGCATGCCGGCGGACGTTGATTTCGAATGATTACCTTTCAAGATATCAGTAAGTCCTACGGAGAGGTGCAAGCTTTACACGATGTCAGCTTCACGATTCAGGACGGCGAGGTATTCGGCTTTGTCGGCGCGGATGGCGCGGGCAAATCCACGCTCTTGCGCATTCTCTTGGGGCTGATGCGGCCGGATGCGGGGACGGTTACCATTCACGGCGAAGCGCCGGGGCGTGTGCCCGTCGGCTACGTCGCGCAACGTTTCAGCCTGTACCCGAACTTGACCGCGCGGGAAAATATGGAACTCATGGGGGCGCTCTACGGACTGGATCCGCAGCAGGCGCGTGATCGGGCGACAGAAATGCTGAATTTCGTCGGTCTCGGGAAATTTGCCGACCGTTTCGCGGGCACTTTTTCCGGCGGCATGAAACAAAAATTGGCGCTGGCCGCCGCTTGGGCGCATGAGCCGAAGTATCTCGTGCTCGATGAACCGACGACCGGCGTCGACGCGGTTTCGCGCCGTGAATTTTGGCAACTTTTATACCAAACGCAACGGCAGGGGGCGACCGTTGTCATCGCGACACCGTATTTGGATGAGGCGTCGTATTGTCACCGCATCGCCTTTTTTGATCACGGGCATGTGTTGGACGTCGCGACGCCGCTCGCGATGCAACGCAAAATCGGTCCCGACGCCACCTTGGAAGACGTCTTTTTCTCACTGAGCAAGGGGGAAGAAGCATGAGCGATTACGCGATTCAAACGGACGGTTTGACGCGCCGTTTCGGTGATTTTACCGCCGTCGACCACTTGCCGCTGGCGATTGCCGCGGGAAGCATTTACGGCTTGCTCGGCGCGAACGGCTGCGGTAAATCGACGACGATCCGTATGCTTTGCGGTGTGTTGCCGCCGAGCGAAGGCACGGCGAATGTGTTGGGATGCGATCTCGTCACGCAGACGGAAGAAATCCAAGCGCGCATCGGTTATATGTCGCAGAAGTTCAGCCTGTATCCCGATTTAACCGTGACCGAAAATTTGGAATTTTACGGACGGCTGTACGGCTTGCGTGATGCGGATGTCGCGACGCGGATCCAAGAAGCGATGGAAGAAGTCGGCGTCAAACATTATCACGTGACGAAAGTCCGTCAGCTTTCCGGAGGTTGGCGGCAACGCCTGGCGCTCGCCGCCGCTCTTTTACATCATCCCGCATTGCTTTTTTTGGACGAACCCACGAGCGGCGCCGATCCGCGCGCGCGTCAAATTTTTTGGGATATCATTCACGATCTCGCCGCGCAGGGCACGACCGTCATTGTTACCACGCACTTCATGGAGGAAGGCGCGCAGTGTGACCGCGTCGGTTTGATGCACTCCGGCAAAATGATTGTGGAAGATACACCGGAACATTTAACCGCGCAATTGCCGGTGACGCTTTGGGAGCATCGCGGCGAAGTCGATTTGCACGCCGTATTACCGCCGGGCGTTTACGTCTACGGCGATCGCATGCGGACGATGGCGGACACGTTGCCGCCCGATTGGCGAAAAGAGGATGTCAGCCAAGTGGAACCGACTTTAGAAGACGCGTTTATTTACTACATGCAGACATCCCGGACGGAGGAACTATGATTCGATTTCGGGCGATGGTCATTAAAGAATTTATTCAAATGTTGCGTGACCCCGCGACGATTGTGATCATGGTCGCCATGCCGATTATTCAGTTGCTTTTATTCGGTTTCGCGCTGCGTACCGATGTCAAGCACATGCCGACCGTCGTTTTCGACCAGGCGCGCGTCACGGAAAGCCGGGAATTGCTCGATACTTTTGTCGGCACAGGCTACTACGATATTACGCACGTCGCGCACAGTTTTGACGACGTCAAACACCAAATCGATTCCGGCGCGGCGAAAGTCGGGATCATTTTCCCGCCGGATTTCGGTGAAAATCTGCGGCACGGTCGCGCGGGTTCGGTGCAGGTCATCGTCGACGCCTCCGACAGCATGACATCCGGCTCCGCCATTTCCACTGCGCAGATTGTCGCGCAAATGAAGTCGCAGGAAGTCGTTCAGTCCCGGCTCATGTCCGCGGGCGGCAAGACTTTCGTCGCGCCGTATGATTTGCGCATTCGGGCCTGGTACAATCCCGATATGGTCTCGGAATTTTACATGGTGCCGGCTATCATGGGCATGGTGCTCACCATGACGCTGGTCGCCATCACGTCGATGGCCATCGTTCGCGAACGCGAGCAGGGAACCCTGGAGCAACTTATGGTCACGCCGCTGAAACCGCATGAACTGATGTTGGGCAAAATCATTCCCTACATCGTCGTCGGTTACACGCAGATCATCATTGCCATTTTGATCAGCCGGATAATTTTCGACGTGCCGTTTGAAGGCAGCATCTTACTATTCTTCTTGTTGACAACCTTCTTCATTATCGCGTCGCTTTCGTTGGGAGTCATGATTTCCACATTTGCTGAAAATCAAATGCAGGCGATGCAACTTTCCGTTTTCGTCATCATGCCGAGCGTCCTCTTATCGGGCTTCATGTTTCCCATCGCCGCCATGCCGACGTTTTTTCAATATGTAAGTCAGGTCATTCCGATGACGCACTACCTCGTCATCGTGCGCGGGATCATGCTGAAAGGCATCGGGATCGTTGATCTTTGGCAACCGACGTTGGCGCTCGCCGTTTTCGTCGTCGTTACGCTGACCGGCGCGGTTCTGCGCTTCAGAAAAACGATGTAAATAAAAAAGCACTCTCTGGCGGAGAGTGCTTTTGTTTGTGATCAATCGTATTGCCGCGGCGAAATTCGGTGCCGATGCTCATTCGAATCACTTTCGGCAGCTTCGCCGGTTTCGTGAATCGTGTCGGCAAGATTTCGGTATAGTATAAGTCGTGTGCGGTTTCAGCGGTTTGGAGTGTTTTTGACGAATTACGCACGGATTTATTTTCTTGCGGAAAATAAATTTAGCGCGGCGGGCGCATCCTTATTTTTCTGCGGAAAAATATAAAATCTCGCGCGCTGTTTTCGCGCAATAAAAAAACGGCCTGCGCCGTTTAACCGCCACCCACTGAAAATGGAGCGGGTGAAGGGAATCGAACCCTCGTAGCCAGCTTGGAAGGCTGGAGCTCTACCATTGAGCTACACCCGCAAGTGGTCGGAGCAGCAGGATTTGAACCTGCGACCCCTTGGTCCCGAACCAAGTGCGCTACCAAACTGCGCTATGCCCCGATGAAAAATATTATAGCAAAGAAAAAATCATTTGTCACGTACTTTTTTATTTCTTTTTTCAATTGCTTGACAAAGATTGGGTTTGCCCCTGAAATCCGCTATAATGAAAAGAAGATATAAAATATTGTACCCCAAAGGAGACGAGCATGCAAGCGCCGAGCGATCTGATTACGACGATAAAATTAACCGCGGCGGAATATTTGCGGTGGCAGGAAGTAGCGGTAGAACGGTTCCATGATGTGCCGGAACTGGGCGCGATATTGTCCGAGATGCAGCAGAGTGAAAATTTATATAATTTCGTCGCGCAAAAGGGCATTTATCAATACCGAACGAAGTTGGATCCCGACGTTTGGCAAGAGATTGTGCGACGCTATACGGCGGCGCGTGAGCAATTGGCGCCGTACGCGACGGCGGACAGTTTGCCGGAGCCGCGTCGGCAGGAGTTCGCGCATGTGTTCTCGCGCATGGAGGCGCAGCATGCCGCGTTGACGGAGGCGGTTGACGACTGGTTTTACCAGGAGAGCGCGCGCACTGAACGCAAGGCGAAAAAAGGCTGCTTGGGATTGGGCGTGGCGCTTTTGGCGATCGGCGCGTCACCGGCGGCGCTGCTGTGGTGGTGGCTTGCGTAGCGTAAAGATGTTTGATTTTATATTGCATGCGTAAAATGTTTCTGAAATTTGTCCGACGCGCGCGCAAAATACATGCGACAGGCGGCGGGTTATGCTATAATAACGATAACAATTAAGGAGGGAACGACATGGCTAAACATATTCGTACACTCAATCCGGTGTCCCTGCAACAGACTGCGAAACACGGCGGTTGCGGCGAATGCCAGACCTCGTGTCAATCCGCTTGCAAGACAAGTTGCACCATCGGCAACCAGGTATGCAAACAACAACAACGGTAAACAGCTGAGGTCCTTTGCGCAGGCGAAGGACCTTTTGCATGTAAGGAGAACTCAATGACGGAAGTTTCTGCAGTACAACCTATGATTCACAAGTTTTATTTAAATGGCGAATACATCGTGCTCGATGTCAACAGCGGCTGCGTGCATCTGCCGGATCAGTTGACGTATGAGCTTTTAGATACCTATGACGGAACGAATCCGGACGAAGCGCGGGCGGCGCTCGGCGACCGCTATCCGGCGGCGGAGATTGAGGAAGCGATCGGCGAAGTCGACGAGTTGATCGCCGACGGTCTTTTGTTCGCGGAAATGGATCCGGCGTTTACCGTCGCGCTTGAAGAACGTCCGATTGTTAAAGCGTTATGCTTGAATATCGCGCATGACTGCAACTTGCGTTGCCGCTACTGCTTCGCGGGCCAAGGCGGTTACGGTAAATGGCGCGAGCTGATGAGCTTTGATACGGCGCGTCGGGCAGTCGATTTTCTGATCGCGCATTCCGGTCCGCGTAAACATTGCGAGATTGATTTCTTCGGCGGCGAGCCGCTGATGAATTACCATGTGGTGCAGCAGACGATCGATTATATCCGCGCGCAGGAGAAAAAACACGACAAGATTTTCAAGCTGACGCTGACGACCAACGGCATGCTGTTGGATGAGCGCAAGGTGCAATATTTCAATGAGCAGCATGTCAGTCTCGTGTTGAGTTTGGACGGTCGTGAAGAAGTGCATGACGAGATGCGCCCGGGAGTGCGTGGCGAGGGTACGTACCGGCCGATCCGGGACCACTTGGCGTACGCGGTGCAAAATCGTAACGGCGAAGAATACTACGTGCGCGGCACGTATACGGCGAAGAACCTTGATTTTACGACCGACGTGCTCGACATGGTGGACCAGGGCTTCAGCGAACTTTCGATGGAACCGGTCGTCAGTGAAGACGAGGCGTTCGCGATTACGGAAGAACATCTGCCGCGCATTTTCGCGGAGTACGAAAAATTGGCGCAGGCGTACTTGGATCGCCAGCGCGAAGGTCGTCCGTTCCAATTTTTCCATTTCAATATGGATCTTTACCGCGGTCCGTGTCTGCAAAAGCGTTTGCGCGGTTGCGGCGCGGGGCATGAGTACATGGCGGTCGTGCCGAACGGAGATATTTACCCCTGCCATCAGTTCGTCGGTCGGGACGGGTATGTGATCGGCAATGTGAAGACGGGGCTGTTCGATATGGATACGCCGCGCTCCTTCCGTGAAAATCACGTGCTAAAAAAACCGACCTGCCAAGGTTGCTGGGCGAAATTTTTCTGCTCGGGCGGTTGCCACGCCAACAATGAAACCTTTGCGGGCGATATTCATGAACCCTACAAGGTCAGCTGCGAAATTCAGAAAAAACGCATCGAGTGCGCCATGATGATTCAGGCTAAAATGGCGGATATCAAGGCGGAGCGGGCGCAGGCGGACAACGTCTCGGCGCGCGCGTAAGATTGTCGCGGGCGACATCGTTTAGTATAATAAAGAGAGTGTAATGCTAAAGGAGTGAGAGCTATGCAAAAGAAAATGAAACAGGCAATTTCCGCGGTTCTCGTCGGTACCTTATTGACATTCGGCACCGTCGCCAACACCCAGGCGTTTGATTTGGGACGCGTTTTGGGCGGCGTGCTGAAAGTCGGCGGCATCGGCTATGTGGTAGATCGTTATTCCGATCAACTCAATAATTTTATTAACAAATTGATGCGCGAAAACGACGTCGAAGCAAGCTACGCGACGAAAGTCGTGCCGATCATCAGTGTCGGCGATAAAGGCTACATCGGCGCGGCGCAGGTCATCGGCCCGCAAGCGGCGGTGGACGAAGTCGAAGCGGTCGCGCAGGTGGAAGGCAGCTTCAATGACAAGCTGTTTCGTATCCGTGGTCTGGTGCCGGTCGACAGCAAAAATCCTACGCGTCTGAACCGCGTCAGCGGTGTCGGCGTGTCGGCTATTATTGACGTGCGTTTCTAACGGAAAGAGCTGTTTCGCATGGCGAAACAGCTCTTTTTGAAAAACCGAACGATATATTTGCGGCGTGATTTTCACGTCAAGGGAAAAGAGGTAATGGAATGAAGAAACGATTGGCGCCGTTGCTTTCGCTTTTATTGACACTCCCCTGGGCCGCTTGCGCCGCCCAGCCGACATTGGCGGATCAGGCGACGATTATTGATAATGTTTTGTACGGTGAAGCGCAGTCGGGCGCCATGCTCGATCGCGTGCAAAAAGCGAGCCGTGATGTGTACGGTACGAAGCTCGCGCAAGACGGTCTCGCCGAACAGATCGGAACGCTTTATAACGACGTGGTGCGAAGCGACACCACAGAACCGTCGCTGGCGACTCGCGTCAACACGCTCGAATGGCAGCTGCGCAATGAAATCAGTCGCGCCGCGTTAGCCGATCGGATCGGCGCGCTGGAAACCGAAGTATACGGTGAGAAAAAAGGCGGCAGCCTTTCCGCGCGCGTGCTCGGTTTGGAAAAAAGCATTTATAAAAATCGTCACTTTGAATTGCGTGAAGTGGAAATGCCGGCGAATACCGTTTTCCCGATCACGCTTTCCGAAGAAGTAGCGACGGAAACCAATCATGAGGGCGATGAAATCCGTTTCACGGTCGCGCAGGATGTATTTGTCGATGATGTTCTCGTGCTGCCGCAAGGCGCGCAAGGCACGGGTGTCGTGACAAAAGTGCAACCGCCGCGCAGCTTCGGCCGTAACGGCAAGCTGGAAATCGAGTTCAATCAGGTGTTCGGCATCGATGATGAACCGATTGCCACCGTATTGGGACCGGAAGCGAAAGAAAAATTGAAATATGAAGCGGCGGCGCTGGGCGCGTCGGCGGCCGGCGCGATGGTATTGGGCCCGATCGGTTTGGTCGGCGGGTATTTCGTCAAAGGCAGCGATGTCGATATGCCGGCGGGAACGGCGCTCTACATTCAGGTGCAGGATACCGTCAAGACGCATGGCGTCGTCAGTGTGGACGGCGCGCCGCAGGCGCGTAAAAATGATCTCGTCGTGACGGCGGAAAACGTCGCGCAGCCGGGCGAAACGAATGCGGAGGTCAAAGAACGTCGGCGCGAAATGAACAGCGCGGACTCCGCGTCGACAGGTGAGGTCGCTGATGAAGATCTTGAAACCATTACTTTGCCGAACGAAGCGTCCGCGATGACGTCGGCGGAAAATGCGACGACGGCCGCCGGCGTAGCGGAAGATGCGGCGAAAGAAGCGGAAAAGGCGGCAGCGCAAGCGGAAAAGCACGCCTCGAACGCGAAAGTAGCCAAAGAAGTCGCGACGGATGAAAATTCGAGCGATGCGGCGGTAAAACAGGCGAAAGAAGTCGCGGCGACTTCCGAAAAAGAAGCGCATGAAGCGAAAGCCAAGGCCGACGCCGCTGCGGAAACCGCCAAAGTAGCGAAGGACGCGGCGAAAGACGCGGCCAAAAACGCGAAAGGGAAAATAAAAGCGGAAAAGAAACAGGATGCCGCTGAAGTTACCATTGAACCGATCAATGAGGAAGATGAAGACGATCTTCCGGTTGTGATTATTCGTCAGGAGTAGAAGACGGTATGAACAGTGCGTGGTGGTCGCGGGCGGCGCTCGCGGCTTTATTGGTGACACCGATGGCGGCGCAGGCGACGCTTCCTTCGCCGATTCACAGCGGCGCGCCGGCCGCGGAAGGGGAAACGCATGTATACCCGATGCATCCGTCCACGGGAACGGATTGGGTCATTACGGCGGATACCATGAAGTACAACGGCACCGACGGGGAAATCGCGGCGCTCGGCAACACGGTCGCGCGTTACGATACGGCGCAATTTGTAACGCCCCGCTTGCTCGGCAATCACAAAACGGAAGTGTACCATTTGCCGGATGACGTCGCCTGGACGGACGGCGCGCGGCAGATTGACCTTGCCGTGCGTGATCTCGAGTACAATGCGATGGAGGATACGGCGGCCTTTGCGAATGCCAAGGGTTACTATTCGCGCTTGTACATCGAAGCCGGTCGCGGCGCGTTTTCGCAAGGCGCGAACACCGGCATATTGCAAGAAGCCATGGTGACGACACCGTCGGCGGTGGCCGAGACGCCGGATTACCGCATCGAAGCGGAAACGATTACCATCATTCCGCAGGAATCGCTGCTGGCGGAAGATGTCAATTTTTATATCAAAAATAAACGGATTTTCCATCTGCCGCGCTACCGCGTGAACATGGAGCCGGGACGCAGCAGCAGCGTGGCGTCATTTTTACCGCGGCCGTCGTATAAAGCGCATAACGGTTTCGGTTTCAAAGCGAAGATGGAGTATCCTTTGAGCCAACGTACCGAGGCGTTCTTTAACTACGCGTGGTACACCAAGATCGGTTTCAAGCCCGATATCGGCGTACGCTATTACGCGCCGTACGGAGAATGGAAAATCCATTACAGCAAGGAAGAAAGTCGCTTAAATGACGAATCCGTCTGGATAAAAAAACGACCGGAGCTCATCTTCACGAGTCGGCCGTACCATTTCGGCGCTCGTCCGATCTACGCGCGGGCGCAGCTCGATTGGGGCGATTGGAAAGAGGGCGCAACGAGCGGCAGTCATAGCGGTTACAGCTTGCTTTTGGCGACCGATCCTTTGCGTTTGTCGGAGCGCGCGGAACTGACATTGGCGACAGGGTATTGGAAAGATTTTTACGGCTACGGGGATATGGACCGCAGCAATTTCTACTACGGCGCGCGCTTGGATTATGACGCCGGCCGCACGCAATGGTGGACGGGCGCGCAGATCAACCGACTTTCCGGTGAAACTCCGTATCGGTTTGACCGGCTGGACTTGGAACAACCGGCATTTGTAGGTTTCAAATATAAAGTCGATCGTCTTAACGCGCTCGGCGCGGAATACACATGGGATCTCGTCAACGGCGACTTAAAGCACGCGGACTACACCTGGTATCGCGACATGCATTCGCTGGCGGGAACGCTCACGTATCGCGCCAAAGATGACGAATGGCGTTTGGACGTGTGGGCGAAGGATTTCTGATGTTCGGGAGCAAAGTCGGTGCAACGCTGAAACTAAGCGCTCGACGTATTTCAAAATGGTATTATTTGGCAGGCGCGACGACATGTGTCGTCGCTCTTTGCATGCTGGGCGCGATGCCGGCGGCGCAGCCGCTCGCCGTGGCGCCTGCCGTTTCTTCCGGCGTAACCCTGTCCGACAGCGGCGCGAATACGCTTTCAATTTCGCATCGCGGCCATGCGCGCCAACCCTTTGGCGCCATGACGACCGCGGCGGAAATGGGATCGAGCAACACGGCGGCTTTTGACGCGGCGCAAGAGGAAATTCATTCGCAAGCGGCCGTTACCGCCACCCCCGCGATTATTTGGAACGGCACCATGACCGAAGGCGCGACGACGCTCGCGTTGCTGACGATCAACGGTGTACCGGTGACATTGGCGCCGGGAGAAAGCTATGCCGGCTACACGGTCACCGGTATGACAACGCGGGATTTAACGTTGGCGGGACCGCAGGGCGATCTGCATTTACAGCCTTTGGAGGCGCAATGATGAGCGTAGGCAAATGGGGAACTTTGCTGCTCGGCCTGAGTCTGCTCGCCGGACCGATTCAAGCGGCGGACGTGCAGGCGCGGGATTCTTCCGTACGGGAAATTTTAACCGGCTTGGCGCGACTGACCGGCGATAACATTATCATCGCCGACGATGTTCGTGGCAACGTCACGCTGACACTGCATGACGTGACGCCGCAGGAGGCGCTGCGTCTGGTCGCCGAGGCGGCGGACGTGACGCTGGTGAAAAACGGACGCACCTGGCTCGTGCACGGTACGCAAACGAACGAAAAAGCGGCCAAACAGGCGCGCTCCTTCGCCTTGAATTATGCTGACCCCGTGAATGTGCAAAAAGAGCTCACGGCGATTGTGCCGGCAGAACAGGTGCAAATTAATCCGGAGAGCGCGAGCGTCATCGTCTACGGTACGCCGCGCGAACTGGCGGAAGTGGATCAACTGCTGAAGAAAATCGACTACGCGTATCGGCAGGTCAATGTCTCGGTGGAAGTCGTCGCGGTCAATCGCGACCATATCAAAGAACTCGGGATCGATTGGGACT
>NZ_CABSTC010000018.1:0-19916 GCF_902480485.1 uncultured Negativicoccus sp.
TACGAGATCGGTCTCGGCATTCCTGCTGAACCGCTCTTCCGATCTCGACAGTTATGCAGCTGAATTAATGCCAGCGTACGCTTCATGCGATCACTCCATTCATGGTTTTATTATACCGCATTCCTGCGCCGTTTCGTTTACGCTCCGTGTCGGGTATGTAAAAACGGTGCTAAGACCGCTGTCAATGTGTACAGAGCCAGTCCCGTTAAGACAATGGTGCCGCCGGGCGCAAGATCCCAGCTGTACGAGCCCCAAAGTCCGCACAGTACCATCGTAAACGAGTACGCGACCGCAATGGCTGCCGTTTGTTTAAATCCTCGCCGCCACAAATGCGCCGCCGCAACCGGTACAATCATGAGCGCACTCACCAACAAAATCCCTACAATCGACATGCCGATCACCACGACCGCCGCCACCAGCAAGGCGAAAAACATATTCATGCGTTCCAAACGGATCCCTCGCGTATGTGCGATATCCGGCTGAAAACTGGCCAGCAGCAGCGGCGTATGAAATTTTCCGAGCGACAATATAACAAGCAATGCAATGATCGCAATCGCCGCAATATTTGCCCAATTAACCGTTAAAATACTGCCGAAGAGAAAGCTCATCAAACTGGTATTCGGGATCCGCGCGAGCGAGCTGCACACGACTGCCAACGCCAAACCGCCGTAGAAAAACAACGCCAACCCCATATCGCCGTATTGCAGATGCTTGCGGCGCACGATTTCAATACCGCCCGCCGCGGCGAGTGTCAAAACGACCGCGCCGATCGCGGGATTAATGCCTAGCAACGCGCTTCCCGTGACGCCGGCAAAGGCAATATGTCCCAAACCGTCTCCCAAAAGCGACTGCCGCCGAATCACGACAAACATCCCGACTAAAGGACAGAGCAACGCGACAATAAGGCCGGCCAAAAACGCGCGCTGCATAAATTCATAGCTGAGCATTTCCATCATCCGACCACCTCCGCCATGTGCAATCCGGTCGCATGGCTGGTGACAAATTGATGCGGCGGACCGTCATAACAAAGCGTACGGTCGATGCAAAGCACTCGGTCGGCATGCGGTAACGCGCGCGCGATATCATGCGTCACCATAATAATTGTTGTCTGCTGCTCCGCCTGAATATTGCTGAGCAGATCCAGCAGCATATTTCCTGCCGTATAGTCGATCCCGCTGGTCGGCTCATCCAAAAGCAGCAATGCCGGCCGCGCGGCAATCGCCTGCGCCAGCATGACACGCTGCTGTTGACCTCCCGACAGATCACCGATACGTTTATGCGCCCATTCCGCCATCCCCACTTTAGTGAGTACTGCCTGACGTTGTTTGATCTGTTCGGCATGTGAAATCTCGGTTCCCCAAAAGCCGAGATCGACTACTTCGTTCACCGTCGCGGGAAATGATGCCGTATTTTGATTGTAATGCTGAGGCACGAAACCGATACCGCCGGCGCGTTGCCAAGCTTGCGGCGATTGGCCGGCAATCGTAATCGTTCCCTCGGCCGGCGTCAGGAGTCCCGCTAACAGCCGCAGCAGCGTTGTTTTCCCGGCGCCGTTCGGACCGACGATCAAAGTAAATCCGCCGTGCTCCACGGCAAAGTGTATATCGGTAAATACCGTCTCGTTGTCATACCGAAATGCCAAGTTTTGCGCTGTAATCCATGTGTTCATTATCTGATTGATCCTTCAAATGTTTATTTCATAAAAAAAGAGGCTTACGCCTCTTAAATTAACCGCCTTGCACCCACATAACAATCGTTCCAGTAGCCCTCCGACAAGCTGTCGATGACTACGCCGCGACTCGATGTGGAACTGATAAAACGATCGCCCCCCAAGTAAATACCCGAGTGCGATACACCGTCCGTATATGTCGAGAAAAAGACCAGATCCCCCGGCTGCATTTGACTGCGACTCACGCTACGCCCCATGTGGTATTGTTCATCGGCCGACCGCGGCAATACCAATCCGGCCGCTTTGGCAGCAAACTGAACGAAGCCCGAGCAGTCAAAACCGCTGGGGGTAGAACCTCCGAAAAGATACGGTACACCGATATATTCCTGCGCGACAGAAATCAGCCGCCGCACCAGCAGCGTTGAAAAATCGCCGCGACTGGTCGGTATGTCACGACTCAGCAACGCGCGATAGGTAGCCGGACCAACCAAGCCGTCCGCTTCCAAACCATGCGCTTCCTGAAATTCCCGAATGGCATCTTCCGTGGCCGGACCGTATACGCCGTCCGCTTCCAAGTGATACCCTAACGTTCCCAAGCGATGCTGAATCGTCGAAATATCTTCGCCGATATCTCCCGGGTGATAGGTGGCTCCCACTGCCAGCGGTACCATTAAAAACATCGCCATACAAGTCCAGCGTCGTATTCCTACCATCATGCTCCCTTCCGCCTGCGAGGTTAGCTGACGGGTTCGGCCAAGAGCTGACCGTCTTTTGCAAGATACACCCCGAAAACATTTGGTTCCCCCGCGCGCATATGCGCTTCGGCACACTTTCGTGTTTTGTTGTTAATGTCTCGTTTTCTGATTCACCGTACCGCGCAACCAATACAGAGGTCGATCCTTTACCTCCGCAAAAATGCGCCCGATATACTCACCGATAATTCCCAAAAAGATCAACTGCAAGCCGCCGAATAGCAACATCATCACAGCAAGCGTGGCCCAACCGGGAACCGCTTCCAGGAAATAATACTTAATCAACAGCACATAGATGATCAAAAGCAAGCTGCCGATGCCTGACAACACTCCCACATAGAGAGCCATACGCAGCGGCAACGTCGAATATGAAGTAATTCCGTCCAAGGCGAACCGCACCATCTTACGCAACGAAAATTTACTTTCGCCGGCATAGCGCGCCGGTGCACGGAATGTAATTTGCGTTTGCCGATAGCCGATATCGCTTACCAGGCCGCGGATAAATCGCGCCTTTTCGCGAAACAGCAATAAGCTGTCCGCCACTTTGCGATCAATCAGGCGAAAATCGGAACCGCCTTCGGTAATCTGCACTTGGGAAATCGAATTAATGAAACGATAGTAGAGTTTCGAGGTCCATTTTTTGAACGCACCGACATTGGCGGTCGAAAGCCGTACCGTCTGTACCACTTCATAACCGTCATACCATTTATCCAGCAGGTCCGGAATCATCGTCGGCGGATGCTGCATGTCTCCATCCATGGTAACCACCGCATCGCCGCGAGCATGATCCAAACCGCAGGTAAGCGCGGTTTGATGTCCGAAATTACGTGCCAAAATAAAAGCGGTCACGCGGGCATCCCGTTCCGCAAGCTCCGTTAAAATCAACGGCGTGCGATCACTTGAGCCGTCATCGACAAATAAAAACTCAAATGACTCGTCACGATGCGCAGCCACTTCACATAACGCATCGTAAAAGTGCAATATATTGTCCTCTTCATTGAAAAAAGGAACAACGATTGAAATCAGCATTTCTACCACCAAACACTACTACTTTTTTATTTTACCATAAGCGAAAGAACCGCGCCACTGCGACAACTGCAACTGCGGACAGCTTTTATTGAGCGCCGAACCGCTCCCTAATTACGCCCTTTATGCTCCCGAAAAGCCGCTACTTTTTGGAACGCTTTACGCGCCGCAGCAAGCGTTTGGCGAATATCTTCATCCGTATGCGCAAGCGACATAAAGCCGCATTCGAATTGACTCGGCGCTAAATACACACCGGCCTCCAGCATAGCGAGGAAATAGACATTAAATTCATCCAAGTGCGAAGTCGCTACCGTATCGTAATCCGTGACTTCATGCTCATTGAAAAACACGGTGAACATCGAACCGATCCGATGCACAATGATCGGCACTCCCGCGTCCTTCGCCGCCGCTTCCAAGCCTTGGCACAACGTTTCCGTTTTCGCAGTCAATTCTGTAAAACGGTCCGCGGATAATTTATTCATCGTCGCCAGTCCCGCCGTTACCGCGAGCGGATTACCCGAAAGCGTCCCCGCCTGATACACCGGTCCTTGCGGCGCCAATTTTTCCATCACTTCGCGTTTACCGCCGAACGCACCGACCGGTAAACCGCCGCCGATTACTTTACCGAGGCAAATCAAATCCGGTGTGATGTCAAAATATTCACAGGCACCACCGGCCGCCGCGCGAAAACCGCTCATGACTTCATCGACAATCAAAAGCGCGCCGGCTTTCTGCGTCAATTCGCGCAAGAGTTGCAAATAGCCCGGCTGCGGCAATACGCAACCCATGTTACCCGCGACGCCTTCCACAATCACGGCGGCAATTTCATCGCCGTATTGAGCAAAAAGTTCTTTGACCGCGTCCGGATTGTTATACGGAATCGTCAGCGTATCCGCTGCAATTTCCGACGGAATTCCCGGGCTGTCGGGAACGCCCATTGTCGCCGCGCCGGAACCCGCTTTGACCAGGAGTCCGTCGCTGTGACCGTGGTAGCAGCCGACAAATTTCACAATCTTATCGCGCCCCGTATAGCCGCGCGCCAACCGTAACGCGCTCATCGTAGCTTCGGTCCCGGAGCTGACCAGACGAATCATTTCAATCGCCGGGAAAAAAGTCTGTACTTTTTGCGCAATTTCCGTTTCTAATTCCGTCGGCGCGCCGTAACTCGTGCCGTATTGCGCCTGTTCACGAATCGCTGCGACAACGTCGGCATCGGCATGGCCGAGGATCAAAGGTCCCCAGCTGAGAACGTAATCGATGTATTCATTGCCGTCGACATCAAAAATATGACTGCCTTTACCTTTGGCGATAAACGGCGGTGTCGTATCGACGTTACGAAACGAACGGACGGGACTGTTCACGCCGCCCGGCATAAATTTCTGCGCCGTAGCGAATGCTTCTGACGAACGCGTCCGACTCATCCTTCATACCCCTCTCGTATCCAGCGAGCCGCTTCCAATGCGTGGTACGTGATAATCAAATCCGCACCCGCGCGTTTCATCGACAGCAGCGTTTCCATAATAAGTCGCTTTTCATCGATCAAACCGGCGGCGCCGGCTGCTTTGACCATCGCATATTCGCCGCTGACGTTATACACGCAGATCGGCAAATGGGTAATTTCACGCGCCGCACGTACGACGTCAAGATACGCTAGCGCCGGTTTCACGATGATCGCGTCGGTGCCTTCCAACAAGTCCAGTTCAATTTCTTTCAAGGCTTCGCGCGCATTCGCCGGATCCATTTGATAGGTTTTACGATCTCCGAACTGCGGCGCCGAATGTACAGCATCACGGAACGGACCATAGTAAGCGGACGCGTATTTCGCCGCGTAACTCATAATCGCCACATCGCTGTAACCCGCTTCATCCAACGCTTCGCGCAGCACCGCAATGCGACCGTCCATCATATCGCTCGGCGCGACCATATGCGCGCCGGCTTTCGCATGACTGACCGCCACTTTAGCAAGCAGCGGCAAGCTTTCGTCATTCATAATGCAGCCGTTTTCCACATGGCCGCAGTGACCGCTTTCCGTGTATTGGCACAGACAGACATCGGTAATCACATACAGTTCCGGTACTTCTTTGCGAATCGCGCGAACCGCCTGTTGCACCGGTTCATTGTCATCCCACGCGGAATCGCCATCCGCCGCTTTATAGGTCGGAATGCCGAAAATTTCCACTGCGGGAATGCCGAGCTCAGCCGCTTCTTTGGCCATCTTAACCGCTTCATCGACGGAAAGATGGTACTGACCCGGCAGGCTTGCGATTTCTTCTTTAACGCCTTCCCCCGGAACGATAAATAACGGATAAATCAAATCATTGACAGATAATGCGTTTTCGCGCACCATGCGTCGAATATTGCGGTCGGCGCGCAAACGGCGCGGACGATCATACGGAGTAATCATACATTCGCTTCCTTTCGAAATACATCCAGTACAGCATCAACCATGGCATCCTGTGTCGCTTTCGCCGCCAGTCGATCCGGCTCCAGACCCGCTTGGCGCAACGCGTCGGCGGTAATTTCGCCGATCGCAATCAACGGAATGCCCGCAAGTTCATTGCACGGATCTTCCAACATCGCCAACAAACCGGTCACGGTGGATGCACTGGTAAACGTAATCGCGGAAATTTTTCCGCTTTGCAGTTCCTTTTGAAAAATATCTTTGCGCGAGGTCTCCGGTACGGTTTCATAAAACGGCACTACATCTACCACAGCGCCCGCTTTGCGCAGCGTCTCCGGTAACAATTCGCGAGCCTGCATCGCCCGCGGCAAAAGCACGCGCTTACCGGTCATTACTTCATCTTTAAGCGCGGCCAATAATCCTTCCGCCTGCGCCGTCTCCGGTACAATATCCGCCAGAATACCGTAACGTCGTAATTTTTCTGCCGTTTTCGAACCGACCGCCGCGATTTTCAGCGTCGCCAGGTCGCGACTGTCGCGACCGCATTCCGTGAGCACGGCAAAGAATCGTTCCACGGTATAGGGACTGGTAAAAAGTAAATAATCATACGAAGCGGCATTTTGCACCGCTTGCTTTTGCTCTGCCGTATTGTCTGTCGCCTGGCGACGAATCGCCGGAATATAGAGCGGTTGCGCGCCCAAACGCGCCAGCTTCTCACCCAGCACCGACGCGACATCGGCCGCACGAGTGACAACGATACGTTTACCGAACAGCGGCTGATCTTCAAACCAGCGCAGTTTATCACGCAACGCCACCACCTCGCCGATAACCAACAGTCCCGGCGGTTTCAAACCCGCCGCTTCCACCGCCGCCGGCAATTCCGCCAATGTAGCCACCACGGTTTCCTGCTCGGCTTTTGTACCCCAACGCACAACTGCGGCAGGAGTCGTCGCCGGTCGTCCGTGCGCAATCAGTTCACCGACAATTTTGCGCAGTTTGCCAAGTCCCATGACAAATGTCAATGTGTCTACGCCGGTCGCTAAATGCTCCCAGCGCATGGAGGCTTCCGGTTTTGTCGGATCTTCGTGCCCCGTAACTACCGCAAATGATGTCGCCACCGCGCGATGTGTCACGGGAATACCCGCATACGCCGGCGCGGCGATCGCGCTGGTGACACCCGGAACGATTTCAAAGGCCAGGTTATTTTCCCGTAACGCGAGCGCTTCTTCCCCACCGCGCCCGAAAACGAACGGATCACCGCCTTTTAAACGCGCTACCGTATGCCCCTGTGCTACCTTTTCAACGAGCAGCGCATTGATTTCCGACTGTTTCAGCGTGTGCTTTCCCGCCTGTTTACCGGCATAAATCAATTCCGCGTCGGGCCGCGTCAAAAACAGCAAGCTGTCATCGGCCAAGTAATCATAAATGACAACATCCGCTTTTTTTAAGCAGTCTTGCCCTTTGACCGTCAGTAAGCCGGGATCGCCCGGCCCCGCACCGATTAAATATCCAATTCCCGCCATCTCATCCCTCCAACATCGCGCGGACTTTCGTCCATAACTCGCGTCCGCCGTTAGCCAAGATTTCTTCCGCAACGGCTTGTCCCAACGACGCGGCCGCGCGGCATTTTCCGGTTCGTACGGCTTCAATGACCGTTGCGCCGTCCAGCGATAATAATCGTCCCTGTACTTGAATGGTATCGTTTTCATACACAGACGCAGCGCCGATCGGAACCTGACAGCCGCCTTCCAGCGCGGTTAAAATCGCGCGTTCCGCCGCCACGGCCGCTGCCGTTTCGGGATCATGAATGCCCGCGAGCAGCGCCAACAATTCTTCATCATCGGCGCGACATTCAATGGCCAATGCGCCTTGGCCGGCCGCCGGCAACCATTGAGGCGCTTGCAATACTTCCGTAATGCGATCCGCCAATCCCAGACGCTCTAAACCGGCGCGCGCTAAAATAACGCCCGCCAAATCTTCTGTTTCGATTTTTCCCAAACGCGTTTGCACATTGCCGCGAATCGATACCGGCACCAAATCCGGTCGCCAATGTAAAAGCTGCGCCGTTCGACGTAAACTGGACGTTCCTACCCGCGCACCGGCCGGTAAATCGCGCAACAGAGTGCCGTCGGCGGAGACAAACGCGTCCTCTACGGCGGCCCGTTGCGGAATCGCTCCGATCACAAGACCTTGCGGCAGTTTAGTCGGCATATCTTTCAAGCTGTGTACGGCAAAATCAATGCTGCCGTCCAAAAGTTTTGCCTCAAGTGCTTCCGTGAACGCTCCTTTACCGCCAAACGTATGCAAGGCCTGTTGCAGTTTACGATCCCCTTCCGTATTGACTTTGGTTGTCGTAAACGTGATCCCTTTCGCGGCCGGCAACGCTTCTAAAAGCGTAATCACATGCCGGGTCTGCCACAGTGCCAGCGCGCTTTGGCGCGTACCTACTTGGCATTCATTTCGCATCGTCAGTTTCCTCCGGCCGCGCCTCCGCAGGTAATGGCAATTGGTATACATCCGCCAGGATTTGCCAATACATCTTCTCGTCCTCTGTCCCCGCCACCTCGCGGAAATGAATCATCGGATCGCGTAATAATTTTCGTACAAGCACTTTCGACATGCCCTCAATCACGCGACGTTCATCGTCTTGCACATTGGGCAACTTGGCAAACGCGCGATGCACAATGCGCTTACGCACGATTTCAAAGCGATCGGTCACGGCCGCCATCAACGGACGCATGGAAAAATAGCTGTATTTTTCCATTAATTCAGCCACCGCTTCTTCCAGCAAGGGGTACGCCGCTTCCGCTTCCTGGGCCCGCATTTCTTTATTTTCGTCGACGACCTGTTCCAAGTCATCCAGGTTGTATAAGGTGATCCCCTCAATTTTAGATACTTCCGGATCGATGTCACGCGGCACGGCAATATCGATCATCACCAGCGGTCGCCCCTGACGCTTATGCATCAACTCCACCGCCTGCTCGTAATCAATTAAATACGTATTGGCACCGGTCGAGGTTAAAATGACATCCACACGTCCCGCCCAACGCAAGCGCTCTTCCAGCGGCACGGCGCGACCGTGATATTTTTTTGCAAGCACTTCCGCTTTATCCATGCTGCGGTTGGCAATCAGCAGGGTTTGCAAGCCGTGGCCGATGAGGTGTTTCGCCATCAGTTCCGACATCGTTCCGGCGCCTAAAATCAGCGCCCGTCGTTCCCCAAGCGAACCGAAAATCTGTTGCGTTAGCTTGACGGCCGCATAGCTTACCGAAACGGGATTATCCGCAATGCTCGTTTGCGTGCGGATTTTTTTGCCGATGGCAAGCGCCCGTTGAAACAGCATATTGCTGATGGTACCGGTCGTTCCGACCCGCACCGCGGTCAAATAGGCCACCTTCACCTGCGAGAGAATCTGTCCTTCACCGATAACGAGCGAATCCATGCCGGCCGCGACGCGAAACAGATGGCGTACCGCATCTTCGCCCTTATAGTAATACGTATATTCTTGTGAAACCGCAGTACCGATTTTGGCAAACAGCTTCTGCATCGCTGCCAGCGGCGGAACATCATCGGCCACCACGGCATATAATTCCGTACGATTACAAGTCGCTAAAAGCACCGCTTCATCCAGCTCGGCCAGACCGTAAATCTCGGTCAGCGCCTGATGAACTTGCGTAGCGTCCAGTGCGAATTGTTCACGTACTTCGATAGGCGCCGTTTTATGATTCAGCCCCAAGACGGCCAATTGCATGCAAAATCTCCCCTTTTATGATTTCTTTTTCCCCGCGGCGAATCCGTTCCAAGGTATCATCGGGCAAGTACGTTCGCCAAAACGCTTGCCGTTCTGCTGGTTTCGGCAACAGTTCCCTTACCTTTTGCCGTAACGGCGCAAGTTCCGCGGCAAACGCACCGATGTCCGCGTACTGTTCCTCCAAATCCCGCGTGAGCAGCGCGACCAATCGCGGCATCGCGCCCTGCGATGTCACCGTCCCGGTAAGGCTGCCGCTTTCCCAGTTAGCCGGCAGCATCAGATCCCCCTCGGCGGCATTGACCGCATCGTTGAGCCACGCTCCTTTTGTGTGCGCCGCAGTTTTTACCAATGCGCCGACTTGCGCCCCTGCAGCGGAAATGACGATATCACCTTGTTGCACATCATCCGCCGCAAACGTCCGCGGATACCAGATGAGTTGCCCGGCCTCATGCCAGTCCCGAATCATCGGTTCCGCTTTCGGCGCAATGACAATGACCGTCTGCGCTTTTCCCATTACTTTACGCAATTTACGGACCGCCACCGGTCCCGCACCCACGCAAACAACGCGGCGGTGTGCCACATCCAACACCGCCGCCACGCCGTTAGGTTTCATTATTGCGCCGCTGCCGCATCAAAACCGATATCGTCTACGGCGGCGCAAAGTGCTTCTACATTGGTTTTAGTCTCATCAAAATCAACGTCGGCGATGCCGGAGGCCAAGTCCACTTTAGCGTCATGTACGCCTTCGACATCACGCAATGTTTTCGTCACCGATTGCACGCAATTTTCGCAACTCATCCCGGTCACTTTCAATTTTGTCTTCATGTCAAGTCTCCTCTCCATTGCCGAAAATCAAAGTCGAAGGATATCTTCTGTTCCCGACAAATTTGTAAAAAGTTTCTAATGATACGCGCCGTCAATCCCCAAATCGTAAAATCGCCATAGGTATAAAAATACACGTCGTACTTCTGACGACCGGTCCATCCGGGTACAACGCTTGTAACACGTTCATAAGGAAAGTTTTCTCCCGGGCGCACGCCGTCCTGCATTTCGACGCGCACGGGTTCGTGTTCCATCAGCCACTGCAACGGCACCGTAAACACGGAATTCACTTCCGCCGGATTGCAAACGAATTTCGGGACATCTTCACGGAAGGCAAGATATGGCGCTACCATGCGCCCGTTCACCGTGTAAGCCAATGGCAACGCGCCAAGCAACTCCCAACTTTCCGAAGGCGTGCCGATTTCTTCCGCCATCTCGCGCAGCGCCGTCACACCGGGATGCGCATCATAGGCTTCAATTCTGCCGCCCGGAAAGGATACTTCATTGGGATGGGAGCGCAAATGAGGGTTTCGCAGTTCCAATACCAGTTGCCAGCCCTCGTCGGCAGGCATTAGCGGTACGGCAACGGCATATTGTAAGACGCTGCGCCAATCCGCATGACGCGGTAACGGATTCTTCACGGTTCGCCCCCCCTATTTCTTTATTATAACATTACCCGCAATGAGCTATGACCAAGGTGCTTGCATCCTTAACGCAAACGCACCTTTGTCGTTTCCGTCGCGGTTTTATCTTCATCATCGAAAAGCGCTTCGACAAATTCTTGCGCACGAAACGGCTGCAAGTCGTCAACGCCTTCACCGAGTCCTACCCATTTCACAGGCACGCCGAGTTCTTCCTTGACGGAAATCACAACGCCGCCTTTCGCGGTACCGTCCAGTTTGGTGAGTACAACGCCCGTGAGCGGTACGGACTGACCAAATACTTTCGCCTGACTCACTGCGTTTTGTCCGGTGGTAGCATCGAGCACCAACCAGGTTTGGTGCGGCGCATCCGGCACCAACTTGGCAGCGACACGACTGATTTTGGCGAGTTCCCCCATTAAATTCACTTTGGTGTGCAAACGTCCTGCGGTATCGATCAATACGACATCACTTTTGCGCGCCAACGCCGCTTCCAACGCATCATAAACGACCGCGGCGGGATCCGCTCCTTCCTGATGTTTGACAATCGGTACGCCGACACGCTCCGCCCAAATCGTCAGCTGTTCGGACGCGGCGGCGCGGAACGTATCGCCGGCCGCCAGTAAAACTTTTTTACCGGCGTTTTTATAGTATTGCGCCAACTTGCCGATACTCGTTGTCTTACCGACGCCGTTGACACCGACAATTAAAATAACCTCCGGCGAATGCGGCAGCGCGGCGGGATCATTATCCACGGCAAGCCATGTTTCCATCGTTTTGGCGAGGAAGGGCATGACTTCTTTCGTGCTGTGAATTTCACCTTCTTTTACCGCGGTGCGAATTTCACCGAGCAAGTAGTCGGTTGCCGTCACGCCGAGATCACCGGTCAGCATAACGGCTTCCAAATCGTCTAGAAATTCTTCGTCGATTTCGTCATAGCCGATAACCAACGTTTCCATATTTTTGACAAAACTTTTTTTCGTGCGTTCTAAACCGGCACGGACTTTATCCAAAAAGCTCATGGTGTCTCCTTATACTGTTTCAAATTGACGGCAATTAATTGCGAGATCCCGCGCTTCACCATCGTCACGCCTTGCAGGCGATCCGCGGACGCCATGGTCGGTTTGCGGTGCGTAATGACGATAAATTGCAAGCCGTTGCGCCCCGTTTCCAAGTATCGTGTGAAACGTTTGATATTGGCATCGTCCAACGCCGCATCAATTTCATCTACCAGACAAAACGGCGCCGGCCGATAGGCCATAAAGGAAAAGAGCAACGCAATGACAGTCAGAGCGCGTTCACCGCCTGACAAGAGCGAGAGCGCCTGCTGTTTTTTACCCGGCGGTCGGACCATAATTTCTACGCCGGCGGGTTTATTTTCGTCCGCGTCCGTCAGTATCAATTGCGCCTCGCCGCCGCCGAACAGATGGGCGAAAATCCGCTGGAACTCGGCGGCCACGACTTCAAATGCCGCCGCGAACTGTTCCTGCATGGTGCGATCAATCTCCGCCACTACATTTTGCAACGTATCGCGGGCCGCGGTCAAATCGGCGAGCTGCGCCGTATAAAACTCGCTGCGCTCACGCGATTTTTCGTACTCCTCAATCGCCTGCTCGGAAATATCCGTAAAGCGCGCGATTTCCGTCAATAATCGACGTTGTTCGGCAAGCAGCGTCGCCTGCGTTCCCGCGACGATCGCAGGCTCCACTGCCTGCGGATCTAAATCATACATCGCCAATTGTTCGCGCTGCTGTTCCATTTCCGCCTGCGCCGCTTCCTTTTTTGCCAGAAGTCGCGCCGCTTCCACTTTCGTTTCCGTCGCTTTTGCCCGCATTGCGCGCAACTGATCTTGCTCCGCTTGCTGCGCGTTCAAACGTTCCGCGTGCGCATCGTAAAACGCGTCCGCTTGCACTTTCGCCGTCTGCGCCGTTTGCTGCGCCTCATCCGCCTGCTTTTGCAACGTTTCCTGCGAAGCGCTCAATGCTTTGGCCGCCGCTTGAATTTCCTTTTCACGTTGCGCAAGCCGTTCCATGTCCGCCTGCGCATTTTTTTCCTGCTCGGTTTGGCGGACCTTCTCCTGCTCCTGTTGCCGCAGCGTTGCCTGCACCGTGGCCAACTCCACATGCGCTTCGGTGTAGGCGTGCTCGCAGCGAGCCAGCTCCGCTTCCTGCGCGACCGTATCCGTTGTCGTTTCAGTGACTGCTGTCGGCGCAACGGTCAGTTCTTTTTGCTTGTTTACCGTCAGCCGGTATTCGTCCGCCGTCTGCGTTTGTGCGCTGCGGATTTCATCCGCTTGGCGCACGATACCGTTCCATTCGTCACGCAGAGCCTGCAGCTGCGCCGTTTGCGAAGCAATCGCCAGGGCCGTCGTCTGCGCGGTGTTTTGTAAGGCATCCCGTCGCGCGAGCGCCGCGGAGATGTCCGGCAGCTCTCGCTCCGGTTGTGCGGCAAGCGTTTCCAGTTGGGCGCGCAATGCGGATAATTCCTGCTGCCGACCGAATAATGTCAGCTCCGCGCGCCGCGTGCTGCCGCCCGTAAGCGCGCCGCCCGGTTGAAAAAGATCACCCGCGCGCGTCACCAGACGAATGCGCTGTTGGTATTTCGCCGCCAGATGCGAACCGGTGGCGAGATCTTCCACCAGCACCGTACGTCCCAGCAAATAATCAACCAGCGGTTGCAAATAAGATTCCGCTTCCACCAATTCCGCGGCCAAGCCGATCACGCCCGGCTCGTGTAAAATTGCCCGATCGCGATCCGTAAGCGTCCGCGGCCGCATTTCGTCCAAGGGATACAGCGTCACGCGACCGCTTTTCGTGCGGCGTAAAAAACGAATCGCCGCCTGCGCCGCTTGGCTGTCGCGCATCACGAGATGCTGTTGCATACCGCCCAACGCTATATCCAGCGCCGTGGTATATTCCTTCGGCACGCGCAAAAGTTGCGCTACCGTTCCATAGCAGTCGCTGCGCCATGCTTCCGTGGCGCCAAGAACCGCTTTCGTCGCGCGGCCATAGCCCTCGTAGCTGTCGGCTAACTGTTGTAAATATTGGTACCGCGTTTGCGTTGTCTGCAATGTTTCGCGCGCTTTCGCGTTAGCCGCCTGCGCCGCTTCGCGCTGCGCCTGCAGTTTGTTCACAACCTCTTCCTGCTCCGTGAGTTGTCGGCTGCTTTCCGATGCGGTCGCCTGCGCCGTCGCAAGTGCCGCTTGCGCCTGCTGCAAACGCGTTTGTAATGTTTCCTTGCGTATGTCTAACTCCCGCGCGCGACGCGTAAGTTCGGCATTGCGCTCCTGCAATTGCTGCGCTGTTTGCTGCAAAAACTCCTGTTCCGCCGCGCTCCGTTCCTCGCGTCGCAACCGGTCGGCGACCTGTTCACGGGCCGCTTGCAACACAGCGCGCAACCGATCACGCCGCGCCGTTCCTTCCGCCAAGCGCGCCTGCGCTTCGTCCCGCTCTTGCGCCGTGGCCGCTATCGCCGCGACCGTCGTCGCCTGCGCCGCCGCAAGCTGTTCCAATATCTGCCGCTTTTCCGCCAGCGCCTGCGCCACTTCCTGCATTTCTTTCGCGTGCTGATGACTGCGCTCCGTCAACACCGCAAGTTCGCTGCGCAAGCGTTCGCAATGTTGCGCCGCGATGTTGGCCGCCTGCTCTTTTTCACGCAACATTTGTTGCGCTTTCGTATCTGCTTCCGTTTGCGCCTGCGCCGCCGCTTCCAGCTGCGTAAGTTCGGTTGTCTCCGCCGTCGCCGCCTGATCTGCGGTAATCCATTCTTTCTCTGCGCGCGTCAGTTGACGTTGCGACGTTTGCCACGCTTTCCATGCGAGACTGCGCGTGATATTTGCCTCCTGCGTGCGCAACTCATTACGTTGTTTCGCCTGCCGCGCTTTTTCTTCCAGCGGCGGTAAATCCTGCGCGAGCAGTCGCGCAATATCGCTGACGCGCTCCATATTGCGTTCCGCCTCGCGCAATTTGCGCATGCCTTCTTCTTTGCGCAGCTTGTAACGGGTAATGCCCGCTACTTCTTCAAAAACGAGTTTGCGTTCTTCCGGTCGACCGATTAAAATCCGATCGACCCGCTGCTGCCCGATGACCGCCAGGGAGTCCCGACCCAAACCGGTATCCGCCAGCAACAGTTGAATATCTTTTAAGCGGCAATTTTGACGATTAATAAAATAATCGCTCGCACCCGAACGAAGCAGACGTCGCGTCACCGCCACCTCTGCCGTATCCGTTTGGAAAAAGCCGTCACTATTGTCAAAAACGAGTGTCACTTCCGCCGAAGCTTTCGCGCGTTCGGTCGCCGTGCCCGCAAAAATCACGTCACTCGACTGCTCACCGCGCAGCTGGCGAATATTTTGTTCGCCTAGCACCCAGCGCACCGCATCGGCTAAATTACTCTTGCCGCTGCCGTTCGGACCGACGATCGCCGTCACACCCGGCGCGAATTCCACTTCCGTTTTATCCGCAAAGGATTTGAAACCGCGCAGAATCATCCGTAATAAACGCATACCGACTCCCTTTACATAATTACTTCTATTATACAGCAAATCTTCGTCAGTTCATCATGTCCGCCGAAAGAAATAGCCGCGGGCGCCGGTTGTAAATTTTTTCTTGCGGCGTAAAAAAACAGCCGCAGACGCGGCTGTTATCCGAAGATCCAGTACAAACTCAGTAAAAACAATATGATGATGAGTGCCGTAAGACCCTGCTCCACTCGTGTGAACGGGCGGTTTTTACGGCGTCTGCGATGCATTTTTTTGCGCTGCGGTCGCGCGGTCGGTTCGACATCCAAATAATCTTTTGTTCCGACGCTCGGCACGTACGCGCGTTCCATCGGACGCTCCTCGCCCATAGCCGCGTTGTAACGATCCACGAGTCCTACCCCCGACAGGCCGAGGAAATTGCCGTAGTTGCGCAGCATGCCGCGCATGTAAACCGTGCCCGGAATCGTTTTGTAGTCTTCCCGCTCCAATGCCGCCAGGTAGCGCGCGCTGATATAAGTACCAAGCGCCGCTTCGGAAAGCGACAGGCCTTTTTCCTCACGCGCGCGTCGTAAAATAGCTCCGATTTCGTTCATGCCTCGCTGTCCCCTTCATAGCGTGCCAGCAATTCTTCCACTTCGTCTTTCGTCAACAAAATATCACGCGCTTTACTGCCCAGCGACGGTCCGACAATTCCCATGTTTTCCATGGTGTCGATCAGTCGACCGGCGCGGGTGTAACCTACGCGAAAACGACGTTGCAACATCGAAACGGAAGCCTGTTCGGTATCCATGACCATGCGAATGGCATCGGGCAAAAGTTCATCTTCCCAACGCGGCGTTTGTGTTTCCTCGGCTTCCGCGGCCGGTTGCACAACCGTTTCATTATATTCCGGTTGCCCTTGCTTTTTGATGTATTCTACCAATTTTTCCACATCCGCGTCGGAAATAAACGCGCCTTGCACGCGCCGCGGTTTCGGCGCGCCGATCGGATAGAAAAGCATGTCGCCTTTACCGAGTAGCTTCTCCGCCCCCGCCATGTCCAAAATCGTGCGCGAATCGATTTGACTCGAAACGGCAAACGAAATTCGGCTCGGAATGTTGGCTTTGATGGTACCTGTCAATACGTCAACAGACGGACGCTGCGTCGCGAGCACGAGATGCAATCCGGCCGCGCGCGCCATTTGGGCGAGGCGCGCGATCGCGTCTTCCACATCATGTGGCGCGACCATCATCAGGTCCGCGAGTTCGTCGATGATGATGACGACAAGCGGCAACGGCGAATCCGGATTGGCTTCATTGTAGCCGGTGATGTTGCGCACTTTGGCGGAAGCGAATAAACGGTAGCGGTTTTCCATTTCACGCACCGCCCAACGCAATACGCCCGCCGCTTTTTTGACATCGGTAACGACCGGCGTCAAGAGATGAGGAATGTGGTTATACTGCGCGAGTTCGACTACTTTCGGGTCGATCAGAATTAATTTTACTTCATCGGGATACGAGCGCAGCAAAATGCTCGCCACCAGCGTATTGATGCAGACGCTTTTGCCCGAACCGGTAGAACCCGCTACCAAAAGATGCGGCATTTTGGCGAGATCGGTAATGACCGGCTGACCGGTAATGTCTTCTCCCAAACCGACGGCGATGCCGCCGACGGCGTGTTGAAATTCGTCGCAGGCGAGCACTTCGCGTAAGCCCACGGAAGAAATTTCCCGATTCGGCACTTCGATGCCGACAGCCGCTTTGCCGGGAATCGGCGCTTCGATACGAACATCAGTGGCTGCGAGCTGCAACGCGATATCGTCCGCCAAATTAACGATTTTGCTCACTTTCACGCCCGGTCCCGGCTCCAGTTCGTAACGCGTCACGGACGGACCGCGGCTGGCGTGAGTAATTTTAGTTTCCACGCCGAAACTCGCCAATAATTCTTCCAGTTTCTGCGCGTTTTCTGCTACTTCTGCCTGCGTGTCGGCCGTGCTTTGGCGCGTTTTGGTGAGCAAGCTGAGCGGTGGCAATTTATAATCGGCGCGATCATTTTTCGGTTTCGCGGGTGCGATATCCGGCTTCACCTGTTCCGTATCGGTATCCGGTTCCGGTTGCGTCCAGCTCGGTTCCGGCGCAGCGGCGGGCGCCGCAGCGGGCGGTGTAAACGGGGTAACTGCCGCCGCCTTCGTTGTGCGCTCCGGCGCGGGCGCATCATTTACCGGCGGTTTCTCTTTCGACTTGTCGAAAGAGAAAAACTGCGCGCGCTGTTTTTGTTCCGTAGGCGTGGTTTCGACATGCCGGTGCGCCTCGACAGTTTCTTTCACTTTGTCGCTCGCTTTTTCCCAATGCGGTTGCGCTTTGCCTTTCACGAAGTTGACACCGTCCGTCACCGTCCATTTGCTGACGAAAATAGTGTTCACCACGAGAATGACGAGCAGCGCAATTTTTACACCCGTCTCACCGAAGAGCGTGCGCAGGCACAGTACGCCCGCACCGCCAAGCGCGCCGCCGTACTGCGGAAACCAAGACGGCTGGATTTCCTGGCCGGTCGGCACGTACCACCAATGCAAGGTGATCAGTCCGAGAACAAAGTAAATAATCCATGCCGTATCCCGTGTTTTCACCGCCATCGCGCGCGGATGATAAATGTATCGCGCGCCGAGGAAGATCAAAGCCAGCGGCGGAATAAACGCGCCAAGACCGAATAAATATTCCAAAATCGTGTGCGTCCAATAACCGGCGATGCCGACATCAAAACGGGCGATCGCAGTCAATGCGAACAGCCCGACGGCGATCATCAGCACGCCGCCGATTTCAAAGCGTCGGCTTTCCTGCCGTGTCGTTTCTTTTTCAGTGGGGGATTTACGATTTGCTTTGGGCACTCTGTTTCTCCTTTGTAGCGCTAAGACCGCGCCGTTCGTTCCAGCGGCGAACGAGCTCCGCTTCGCTGCCGTACATTTTCGGTTGATAGTACCGATCATTCACGAGCGGATCGGGTAAATATTGTTGCCTGACCCAACCGTTCGGATATTGGTGGGCGTATCGATACGTTTGTCCATGACCCAGTTGTTGCGCGCCGCTGTAATGCGCATCGCGCAGATGCGCGGGTACATTTCCCATGGCGCCCTGTCGCACGCGCGACAAGGCCGCGTCAATCGCGGTAATCACAGAGTTGCTTTTCGGCGCCAGCGCAACATACAACACCGCTTCCGCTAAAATAATCCGCGCTTCGGGAAAGCCGACCATCTCCGCCGCCTGCGCCGCCGCCTGTGCGACAACAAGCGCTTGCGGATCGGCCAGTCCGACATCTTCCGCCGCGCAAATCATGATCCGTCGCGCCATGAACGAGGGTTTCTCGCCGCCTTCGATCATGCGGGCGAGGTAATGCAACGCCGCATCGACATCCGAGCCGCGCATGCTTTTGATAAACGCGGACGCGATATCGTAATGGCTGTCACCGCTTTTATCGTAGGCCAATCGCCCGATACCCGCCGCACGCGCAACGTCTTCCGGCGTCATTTCCGCGCCCGGCGCAAGTCCGGCCGCCGTCTGCTCGAGCATGTTCAGCGCGAGCCGGGCATCGCCGTTGGCCTGCAACGCGAGCTCACGAAGCACCTCCGGCGCCACGGTAAGTTTCTGTTTACCCAAGCCGCGCTCCGCATCCGTCACCGCATTTTGCAAAATCCGGACAATGGCCGCCGGCGTCAACGCTTCCAAACGAATCAGACGCAAGCGGGACAAAAGTGCCTTCTGCACCTCAAAAAACGGATTTTCCGTAGTGGCGCCGATCAACGTAATGGTGCCGTCTTCCACATAGGACAGCAATAAATCCTGCTGCCCTTTATTAAAACGATGAATTTCATCGATAAAAACAATCGTGCGCCGACCGTAAAGACTGCCCTGCTCTTTGGCTTCGGCAATCACTTTACGCAGTTCGGCCACGCCGCTGGTCGTCGCGTTCACCGTCACGAATTCGCTTTGCGTGAGGTTAGCGATAACGCGGGCAATTGTTGTCTTACCGGTGCCGGGAGGTCCGAATAAAAGCAGAGACGGCACGGTATCCGAGCGAATCATCGCCGCTAAAAAACTCTGCGCACCGACGACGGCTTCCTGTCCGTAAATCTCATCCAAAGTGCGGGGCCGCATACGTACCGCCAGCGGCCGAAAATCCGCGCGCTGTGTCTGCTCGAATAAATTGGCCATATTCTCTCCCGACATACAAAAATAACCGCTGTCCATAAAGTCAGCGGCTATGAAAAATCCCCACCATGTCGTGATTTGCTGTATTTTGAGCCTGCATGTGCAGGTGGGTGTCTTCCCGCCCGAAGAAAATCTACTCCGCGAGCGAAGTTGGACTCCCTTATCGATGGTGTTGGTTCAAAATAACGTTAGC
>NZ_CABSTC010000019.1:0-19833 GCF_902480485.1 uncultured Negativicoccus sp.
GGGTATTGTTCCATATTCTAACAAGCTTACCGGCACATGTCAATGTTTAATTTTTCAGTCAAATTGTGCAACGCACGTTCGGTATCAATATGCATTTGCGCAACCAAAGCGGCGACCTCGGAAAATTTTTCTTCCGGCCGCAGATACGCAACAAAAAACAGACGGAAGCGTTTCCCGTATAAATCCGCGGAAAAATCGGGAAAATAGGTTTCCACCCGCGTCGGTACATCGGTAAATGTCGGATTGGTGCCGACATTAGTAACGCCTTTAAGAAGGGTCCCGTCATAACGGGCCACGGTAGCATATACACCGTTACGCGGTGCGACACGATCTTCATGCAACGCCATATTGGCGGTAGGAAAACCGAGTGTGCGACCGCGTTGATCGCCGTGTAAAACCGCTTCATCAATCGACCAATACCGTCCGAGCAATGTCGCTGCCCGTTCCGGTTCACCCGCCAATATGGCCGCGCGAATTTCCGAACTGCTGACCACGTCGCCGCCGTCTTGCAGTAACGGTACGGAAATAACTTCCCAGCCGGCGTCTTTGGCATAATTTTGTAAGGTCGTAACCGTCCCTTGCGCGTCGGCGCCGAAACGAAAGTTTTCTCCCACTACCACACCGACGACGTGCCGATTGTTTTGCAGCATGTGCAAAAACTCCGTCGCACTTTGGCGCATCTGCGCAACCGTCGGTTGGAGCCAGATAATTTCATCCACGCCCTGCAGTCGCAGATATTTTTCTTTATCCGCAAGCGTCAATAAATCACCGGCATACGCCTCCGGCGTTAATGCCGCTTTCGGGGTTTTCGTAAACGTCACGGCCACCAGCCGGGCTGTTTCGCGATCCGCGAGTGCGCGAGCGGTGCGAAGGACTTCGACATGCCCGCGATGCACGCCGTCAAAATTGCCGATAGTTAAAACGGTACGGCGTGCCGCCGTTTCATATATCGCTCGTTTCATTCTTCCACCCACACTTTATAAGGACGTATGCCCCCTTCTTCCGCCGGTTTGCCGAGACCGATGAATTGTTCATCGCACCACAAAGCCGTCACATCACTGATCGTGCCGCGAATCGTCTGACCGTGGCGAAAGCGTTCCGCCGCTGCAGTCGGCACCCGATATTG
Organism: uncultured Negativicoccus sp.; assembly: GCF_902480485.1. Classification (NCBI taxonomy): domain Bacteria; kingdom Bacillati; phylum Bacillota; class Negativicutes; order Veillonellales; family Veillonellaceae; genus Negativicoccus; species uncultured Negativicoccus sp. Next base: position 1,127 of record NZ_CABSTC010000019.1, read on the forward strand.
CGGCAAATGGCGTACAGCATCCGTCGCAGGACGTAGCGCCGCCTCTTTCGCCGCCCGAATTTCTTCGAGTGTCCACGCATCTTCCAGCGTAAAATTGCCGACCTGTTCCCGCACCAGAAATGACATCGTCAGCGGTACGCCCAGGGCCTCACCGAAATCTCTTCCCAACGCGCGGATATACGTTCCCTGCGAGCAAACGACACGCGCGCGCAAATACGGTAATTGGTAAGAAATATCCGTAAATTCATGGATTGTAATTTCACGCGCAGGCAATTCCACCTTCTGATTTTTCCGCGCCAATTCATAGGCTTTACGTCCATCCACTTTAATCGCGGAATATTGCGACGGCCGTTGTAAAATCGTGCCGCGAAATAACGCGGCGGCGGTTTCGAGTTGTTCTGCCGTAAGTTTGGGGATAGCGCTCATTTGTTGTACAATCGTGCCGCTCGTATCTTCGGTGTCGGTAGCGATGCCCACCAACCACTCCGCAAGATACACTTTCGGCTCTGTCGGCGCCCATGCCAAAAGCCGCGTCGCTTTGCCCAGAAATACCGGCAAAACGCCCGCGGCTAAAGGATCCAACGTACCGGAGTGGCCCATTTTACGAATGCCGTAAATCTTTCGCAAAACGTAAATGACATCATGTGACGTCATGCCGGCCGGCTTCAGTACATTAATGATTCCCTGCATGAGTCAGCGCCGCCTCCGCTTTCGGCAACACTTCGGCGATCGCAGTCGCAAGGTCGGTGTACATCGTACAACCTGCCGCGCGAACATGCCCGCCACCGCCGAATTGCGCCGCCAAAACCGAGACATCAACACTGTTTTTTGAGCGGAAACTTACATACGTTTTTTGCGGCTTATCATATTTAAATTGCAGCGTGAGTTCCACACCTTCGATATTGCGCGCCAAATCGAGATAGGTGTCGACATAATGGCGACCGGACTCGATAGCCGCTTGATCCATAACGATATAACTCAGTCGGTGATCGGCCGCAAATTGCAATGTGGACATGATCGGCCCCAAAATCGTCAACGCTTCTTTCGGCAACGAATCCATGGCCTGCGAAATACGGTCGGGGCGGGCGCCGCGATCTACCAACTCGGCCGCCATTGCAAGCGTTTGCGCCGTCGTATTGCCGTAGCGGAAAAAGCCGCAATCGGTAGCAATCGCCATGTAGAGTGCATTCGCCATGGACGGCGTAATATCCCAGCCCCACTGCATAAAGAGACGGGTTAAAATTTCGCCGGTTGCAGCAGCATCATCCTCGAGATAAAGCATGTCTGCGTAATCAGGATTCGAAGTATGGTGATCGATATTCACAATCGGCACGTTTTCCGGCCAGGCATAATCGCCGGCGCGTGTCGGCGTACTTAAATCCATGAACAAAATGTGATCATACTTTTTGTCGGGAAGTTCACGGTGTATTTCTTTCGCCAACGGCAAGAACAGATATTTTTCCGCAATGGTGTCGTCGACCAGCATATCGGCCTCTACGCCGCGGGCGCGCAATGCTTCCGTGATCGCCAAAACTGAACCAAGGCAATCGCCGTCCGGTTTAACGTGGCCGACTACCAGTACCGACTTGACGCTTTCCAATGTCTGACGCAGTCTGTCTTCACTGATCTTCATCGACCGCACCTTCCCGTCTGTTTTGCGATTCTTCTTTGTCCTTAATCGACTTCAGTACCCGTTCAATATGATCACCGTAATCAATCGAGCGATCTACGGCAAACGTAATTTCCGGAGTATGACGCACTTGCAACCTTTTACCGAGCTCGGTACGAATAAAGCCGGTGGCGTTTTGGAGTGCGGCAAAGGATTTTTCTTTTTCCTCATCGCTGCCGAACAAACTTACGTAGACAGTCGCCTCACGCAAATCACCGGTGACCGCTACTTCCGTAACCGTGACAAATCCGAGTCGGGTGTCTTTCAAGTCACGAAGCAGCATTTGACCGATCTCCTGCTTGATAAATTCCTGCATTTTACGCACACGTAATTGGGACATTACAGCACCTCCCTTTAGTCGATCGTTTGTTCAATTTCTTCTTGGGTAAAGGCTTCCAAAACATCGCCTTCTTTGACATCGCGGTAGCTTTCAATCGAAATCCCGCATTCATATCCTTCCGCCACTTCTTTAACGTCATCTTTAAAACGGCGGAGCGATGCGACATTGCCTTCATGAATAACGATGCCGTCGCGAATCAAACGCAATTCCGCATTGTTAGTAATCTTGCCTTCCGTAACGTACGAACCGGCAACAATCACCTTCGGCGTCGGAATCACCTGACGCACTTCCGCACGTCCCAAGACAACTTCACGGAACTTCGGTGCCAACATGCCCTGCATTGCCTGCTTGATATCGTCAATCGCATCATAGATGACACGGTACGTGCGCATATCCACCTGTTCCTGTTCGGCAATTTTGCGGATATTTGCATCCGGCCGTACGTTAAAGCCGATGATCAGCGCATTCGCCGCGGAGGCCAGCATGATATCCGATTCGGAAATCGCGCCGACGCCGGCATGCACGACATCAATCCGCACTTCCGGATTTTTAATCCCTTCAAAGGACTGACGCAGCGCTTCAACCGAACCTTGTACATCCGCTTTGATAACGATATTTAAGCTTTTCAGTTCACCCTCTTTGATCTGATTGAAAAGATCATCCAAGGTGACTTTCTGCGAACGATTTTGTTCTTCGTATTTCTGTTTGGCAATGCGTTTTTCCGCAATGTTGCGCGCATCCCGTTCATCCATAGCGTACAGCAGTTCACCCGCCGTCGGAACATCGGATAAGCCGAGTACCTCGACCGGTGTCGACGGTTCCGCTTTTTTAATGAGATCGCCGCGTTCGTTGTTCATCGCGCGGACACGACCGAATGCCGTACCCGAAACGATACCGTCACCGGTACGCAACGTACCGTTTTGAATCAGAACGGTAACGACCGGACCGCGACCTTTGTCCAGTTCCCCTTCGACAACTACGCCGATCGCGTTACGATTCGGATTCGCTTTCAGTTCCAATACGTCCGCTACCAGCAAAATGTTTTCCAACAGGTCATCAATGCCCTGATGTTTTTTCGCGGATACCGGTACCATGATGGTATCGCCGCCCCAGTCTTCCGGCAACAGCCCGTGTTCCGCCAGCTGCTGTTTGACAAGGTCCGGGTTAGCGGCCGGTTTATCCATCTTATTGATCGCGACAATAATCGGCACTTTCGCCGCTTTCGCGTGGTCAATCGCTTCCAGTGTTTGCGGCATAACACCGTCGTCGGCGGCGACTACGAGGACGGCAATATCCGTTACCTGTGCGCCGCGCGCGCGCATCGCCGTAAACGCTTCGTGCCCCGGCGTGTCCAGAAACACTACTTTCTTGCCTTGGTACCGAATCTGATACGCACCGATATGCTGCGTGATGCCGCCCGCTTCACGAGCCGTCACGTGAGTCTTGCGGATCGTGTCCAGAAGCGATGTTTTACCGTGGTCAACGTGACCCATGATCGTCACTACCGGCGGACGCGGTAAAAGATCTTCCGGCGCGTCTTCGATTTCCGGAATTTCCGTACCGTCTTCTTCCGGTTCCATCTCGAGTAACGTAATGCCGTATTCTTCCGCCAATAATTCGACCGCATCACGATCGACTTCCTGATTAATCGTAGCCATAATGCCGAGCAACATTAACCGTTTGATTACATCGCCGACTTCTTTTTTAAACAATTCGGCAATTTCTTTTACGGTTACGGACGGCGGCATCGCTACTTCAGTAACGGCCTCCGCATTGGCGCGAGCATGCTCGTTTTTATTCTTACCCTTGGTGCGGGACTTTTTGATCGATTGCGCCAATAACGATGTACCGCGTTCTTTTCCGCGACGGTCATTTTTGTTTTGGTTCCGACCGCGCTGATTGCGACGTTGATAACGATTGCCTTTACGTCCGCCGCGCTCATTTCCGGAAGCTTCTTCCTGCTTCGCCGGCGCATTGTGATCCGCAATATTGCGGTTCGACGGTTGCGTGCGTTGGGTCGGCTTATGCGTACGTTTTTCGACCGGGCGGGAAGAACGCTGGCCTTCGTCCGCCATCGGTTTTCCCGTAGGACGCGCCGTCGGTTGTGCTTTTTTCGGTGTCCGGCGCAAAGCGTTAGCATCGCTTTCGGCATGTTTCTGCTGCGCGTTACCACCGTTTTCATGCTTTTTAGCCGGTTCCGCTTGTTTCGCGGTGGCCTGCTTCGGGTGGGCCGGTTTGGCGGCCGGTTTTGCCGCAACCTTTTGCGGGCGCGGTTGCGCCTTCGGCTTCGTTTCTAATTTGCGCCCCTTACCGTCAACTAAAAATTCTTCCTGCGGTTTGCCCGATTGCTGGTCGAAGCGCACGGTCCGTGCCGGTCGGCGACGACGCGGCTGCTTTTCCGTCGGTTTGGTCGACGTCGTTTTAGTTTCTGCCGAACGGGTTGTCTGCTTATCTGCGTACACCCGATCCAACAATTGTTTGGTTTTTTCGTCCACGACACTCAAATGACTTTTGACTTCCACATTATGCGATTTCAATGTCGAAATGATATCTTTATCTGTCTTGTTATATTGTTTTGCTAATTCCCAGACTCGAAATTTCTGCATATAACTCCTCCTTACTCGTTCAGTCGTTCACGAACGGCCCTTGCCAATCCCCGATCCATGATCAGTACGGCGACGCGTCGGGCTTTGCCGATCGCATCTCCCAGTTCCGTTGCCGTTGCCGTGGCCGCGAAGCAATAATCGATCTGTTCGCGTTCGGCCAAATGGACCAGCTTTTCACGATTATTACGGGCACAGTCCGCAGCAATGATCAAGAGCTCACCGTCGCCATTGCGCAACGTTTTAATTAAGGTGTCACTCCCCGAAATCACATTTCCGGAACGCTGAGCAATTCCCAATAGGGACAACGCACGTTCCGATTTCATGCCAGTTGCTCCTGCAGGTCTTTGTACACCTGCTCCGGTACATTGCGTTTCAACGACCGTTCTAAACCGTGCGAAGTATATGCTTTTGCCAAACACTCCGCGCTGGGACAAATGTAGGCGCCGCGTCCGGGCGCTTTACCGGTGGGATCCAGTTTAATTTCTCCGCTCGCGGGAGCCACGATGCGAACCATATCCCGTTTATCTTTCATCGCGCCGCAACCGACACAACGTCGCAGCGGTAATTTTTTAGTTTTCTTCATCATGCGGGGTCACCTCATCGACAGGCAACGTTTCTTCGGACTGCGCCGCTCCCATGGTCGCATCCAATTCCGCAAGCAAATCTTCCTCATCGTCATCGTAGAAGTCTTCAAAACCTTCTTCCGCGGCTTGGGATTCACTCTTAATATCAATCTTCCAATTTGTCAGTTTGGCCGCCAAGCGTGCGTTTTGACCGGCTTTACCGATCGCCAGCGACAATTGGTAATCCGGAACAATAACATGGGATGTTTTTTCTTCATCCCAGACACTGACCGAAATGACCTTTGACGGGCTGAGTGAGTTGGCGATATACAGCGCCGGATCTTCATCCCAGCGCACGATATCGATCTTTTCGTCATGCAACTCATCCACGATATTTTGCACGCGTTGTCCTTTCGGACCGACGCAGGCACCTACCGGATCGATGTTTCCATCCACGGAGTACACCGATATTTTCGAACGTGAACCCGCTTCGCGAGCCACGGACTTGATTTCCACCGTACCGTCATAAATTTCCGGTACTTCCAATTCAAAGAGCCGTTTCAACAATCCCGGATGTGTCCGTGACAAGATGATCTGCGGTCCTTTGGACGTTTTCTTTACTTCTACCACGTAACATTTCAATCGATTTTTCGGACGGTACCGTTCGCCGGGGATCTGCTCGGTGGAAGGCAAAATGCCTTCTGTCTTACCCAAGCTGACGTATACGGTTTTATTGTCAATTCGTTCGATCATGCCGGTCAGGACATCCCCTTCACGGCCGGCGAACTCATCATAAATGACATTGCGTTCCGCTTCTTTCAAACGTTGCGTCATGACTTGCTTTGCGGTCTGCGCCGCCATGCGACCGAAATTTTTCGGCGTCACTTCCTGCTGCACGAGATCGCCCAGCGCATACGCCGAGTTTAATGCTTGCGCATCCGTGAGCGAAATTTCCAATTCCGGATCTTCGACATCTTCCACTACCGTCTTGGTCACAAAAATATGGTACACGCCCGTTTCCCGATCAATCGTCGCCGTCGCTTCGGCATGCGTTCCGGTTTCGCGTTTGTATGCACTGAGCAATACCGCTTCAAGCGATTCGAATATAACGTCCGCGGTCAAACCTTTTTCCGTTTTCAGGAATTGCACCGCTTGTAATAGTTCCTGATTCATTTCTTCCCCCCTGCTAAAATGACACGTGCAACCGTACCGTCGCTATGTCGGCGCGCGGAATTTCTTCTTTTCCCGCTTCGGTTTCCAATTGCAGCGCCGTCTCCGTATAGCCTAAAAGCGTCGCTGTAAATTCTTTATGACCGGCACGGGCACTGTATAATTTCACATCGACTTCGCTACCGGCATAACGATCGAAATCACGGTCTTTTTTTAATACACGGTCAATGCCGGGAGACGATACTTCCAATAAATAATTGTTGGCAATAAAGTCCGCCTTATCCAGCGCGGTGCTGAGTGCTTCACTCATCGTCTGGCAATCTGTCAGATCCACGCCGCCCTCTTTATCGATGTAGACTCGCAAGATCCAGTCCTGCTCCCGCACATATTCCACATCCACAAGTTCCATTCCGGCCGCTTTCACCAACGGTTCCGCCAATTCTTCTACGCGCACTGCGACTTTTTTCTGCGCCATGTTATCCCTCCCTGCAAAGTGTGTAACTGCAAGAAAGAGTGAGCCGCGGCTCACTCCTCCCATAAAAAACCATTAATTATTTATGTCATTATATCATATCGAAAAAAGTCGCGCAAATTTCATCCGTCCAAGGCGGACAAAGTCCCCGCCAAATGCGCTTCGATTTTTTGCGAAAGCTCTTTTACCGTGGCCGCATCAAAATCGTGCAAGATGCCGGGAACACCTTGATTTCGCGTCTCGGCAAAGAAGTCATCACGAAATACATTGTAGAAAAACAGTATTCCCTTCGTATTGGTGGCATCGGCATACGCCAAAATAATATAGGATCCGTTTAAGCCGAGAATCGGCGCCGAAGGCACAATAACGCGACGGTAATGGCGGCACGCTTCCGGTATGCCATGTTCGCTCTCCCAATCCAAAATACCGGCGTTTTTCACCAATACCGATGCGGTTTCGCTGCGACGCACAAAACGATCTGTGACCACTCGTACAAAATCGGCTTGGAGAATCTTCCAAAAATCCGCCGCACTGTCATATGTAAACCGGATATCCGTCAATACAATGAGACCCAAATCATATTTCACCATAAAGTCGGCGGTTTCATCTGCATACAAGCCTAAAATACGCCAGCCGAAAGTAGCTTCTTCATAGCAAAATAAAACATGCCGTTCGCGCTCTTCCGCGGAAAGCTCGCGGCGTTTCCATGAACCGATCGCGGCCGGCAAATCAACCGCATTTTCCATTTCCGTTAATACATTTTCATATGTTTTACTATCCATGTTGTTCGTCCTCATGCGGGTGAAAATACTCCGCATAAACAGCCTGGTAATGCAGCACACTCGCTACAAATTCGCGCGTTTCCGGAAACGGAATTTCTTCTACCGCAGGAGCACGGTCATGCCAGCCGTATGTATCCATCCATTCTTCCACATGCCCTCGCCCCGCGTTATAGGCTGCCAGGGCAAGTACGGGAGAGTGAAAATTATCATACAGATAACGTAAGTACCATGTCCCGTTGGCGATATTTTCCTCCGGATCGGCAAGGTTTCGCACTTTTGTATCCCGCTGCTCGGCAATCCAATGAGCCGTGACCGGCATCAACTGCATTAAGCCGATCGCGCCGCGGGGCGAAACCGCTTTTTCCTGAAAGCGGCTTTCGGTAAAAATCACGGCCGCCACCAACTCCGGCGGCAAGTCATTTTTCTTGGCATAGGTTTCCACCAGCGACGGGTAGGATACTTTGTGAAAATAGTTGTACGCGATATAGTCGGCTCCGTATAAAAAATACCAAAAGCCGAACACGAGCATGAAAAGCGACCACCAAGTTCGTTTACGCATGAGTTTCTTCCCGTAAGTTTTTTAATAATCTTTCCAATTGCTGATACGTGTCCAGTAAGCTGCCGCTGTTATCGATGATGACATCGGCAAAATTTTCCCGCAGCTGCGGATCCAGTTGCGCCGCCAGACGCCGCTTCGCCATTTCTTCCGAAAGACCGTTGCGCAGACGCAAGCGTTCAATCTGTTGCGACCGCGTGGCGCGCACCACCCACACCTGATCGACTTTATTTTGCCAGCCGAGATCGATCAGAAGCGGAATATCCCACACCACAAACGGCTCACCCGCCGCAGCAAGTCGGTCCGATTCCCGTTCAAACCAATCCAAAATCGCCGGATGCATAATCGCATTCAGCTTTTTGCGGGCCGCGTTGTCATTGAAAATGACATCCGCTAATTTAGCACGATGCACCTGCTGATCCGGCTGTAAAATTCCCACGCCGAACTCTTCCACTATAGCATCGTAAACCGCATGCCCCGGTTTTACCACCAGGCGAGCGGCCAAATCCGCATCAAGGATCGGTACGTCATGTTGTTGCAGCCAACGGCTGACTTCGCTTTTACCGGAAGCAATGCCGCCGGTGAGACCGATTTTCTTCATTTTTATTTTTGACAGTGAGGACAATACACTGTCGTTCTGCCTCCTAAACGAATGCTTTGTAACGGACGTTGACACCGCTTGCAAGGCAAACCTTTGCGCCCGTATACGGCAAGGCGTTGCACATGCAAGCCTCGTTTACCGGCGCTGTCGCGGTAATCCCGAAATGAAGTGCCGCCATCCTCGATACTTTGCGTAAAGACCGTTTTGAGTGCTGCCAGCAAGCGCCGCGCTTTCGGTCGTGTTAAACGATCAGCGCGCATTTTGGGTCGCAATCCGGCCAGAAATAATGCTTCATCCGCATAAATATTACCGACGCCGGCGATGACCCGCTGATCCAACAGCAAGGTTTTAAGCGCCACCTTGCGTCCTCGCGAAGCAGTATATAAAGCAAGCTCCGATGTCTGCGGAGAAAGCGGCTCCGGTCCCAATTTCAGCAGCGGCGGATACATAGCGAGGTCGGCACGGCGCAACAGCGTCAGGCCGCCGAACGTGCGCACGTCTTTAAAATACAATACCGCCGGCGGCGCGAGCCGGATTTCAACGCGTACATGCGAAATCGAAGCGGCGTGTGTCCGATACAAAAGCGCTCCCGTCATTCGCAAGTGCCCTACGAGCACCAACCGTTCGGTATAGAGCAGCAAGTATTTTCCGCGCCGCTGTACCTCGGTAAAACGGGTTCCGATCAGTTCCGGGAGTAAGCCTTGCGGATCCGCAAAGGCTTTGGCGAGATGAACTTTTATCCCTGTAATTTCCTGACCGGGCAACACTTCGTTCAGCTGGCGACAAATGACTTCCACTTCCGGCAATTCCGGCATTACTTCGCCATCTCCCAATTCGTGCCGTAGTGAATATCTACGACCAGCGGCACCGCCAGTTCCGCGGCGCCGGGCATGTGCATTTCTAAAATTTGCGTAACGATGTCACGCTCTTCTTCGACGACTTCCAATACGAGTTCATCGTGCACCTGCAGCAGCATGCGACTTTTCAGCCGGTTACGAACCAGCGCCCAATACACATTATTCATCGCGCGCTTGATAATATCCGCCGCGGCCCCTTGAATCGGCGTGTTGAGGGCCGTGCGTTCGGCAAAAGAACGTCGATTGAAATTGCGGCTGTGAATATCCGGTAAGACGCGAAAACGTCCGTACATCGTTTCCGCGCGCCCCGATTCTTTCGCCGCTGCAATCGAATCCGCCATATATTGGCGAACCTTGGGATAGCGCTCGAGATATTTTTCAATATACGCGCCCGCCTCTTCGCGGCTGATGCCGAGATCGCGCGCCAAACCGTAATCACTGATGCCGTAAATAATTCCGAAGTTGACCGCCTTGGCATGCGAACGTTCCGCGGCCGTTACGTCTTTCGGATCTTTATGCAACACTTCCGCGGCGGTGCGACGGTGGATATCCTCCTGATGTAAGAAAGCTTCCCGCAGTTTTTCATCCCCGGAAAGGTGCGCGAGGATACGCAATTCAATCTGTGAATAGTCGGCCGACATGAAGCCGCTAAAACCTTTGCCCGGTACAAAGAGTGAACGGATGCGGCGACCTTCCTCCGTACGCACGGGAATGTTCTGCAAATTCGGGTCGGAACTGCTGAGCCGCCCCGTCGCCGTGACCGTTTGATTAAAGGTCGTATGCACCCGCTCGGTCTCCGGATCAACCAATTCCGCGATCCCGTCAAGATATGTCGAAATCAATTTAGTAATTGTGCGGTAGCTGAGTACTTTCGCCACAATCGGATGTTCCTTGAGCAAGCCGTTCAAAACCTCGGCATCCGTCGAATAACCGGTCTTCGTTTTGCGTCCCGGCGGTAACTCCAGTTTAGTAAACAAAACATTCGACAGTTGTTGCGGACTTAAAATATTAAATGTTTCCCCGGCCAATTCATAAATCTCAGCGGCAAGCGTTTCCGCCTGCGCAGTGAACTCGCCTTTTAACGCGGCCAGCTTATTTTGATCAACCGCGATGCCCGTATGCTCCATCGCCGCCAGCACTTGCGTCAACGGCATCTCAAACGTCATGTAGAGATCCCATGCGCCGTTCGCTTTCAATTCCGCTGTAAGCGGCTCTACCAACTGCGCAAACATTTGGGCGCGAGCCGCCAGCATTTTTTCCCCGTCCTCATACGGATACGGCGTCGGTACGTGGTAGGCATCCGCTAAATAGGTGACGGGATACGAGGTGCGCGTCGGATTCAATACGTACGCGGCCAATGTGACGTCAAACAGTTCTGCGACCGAAGTAAAAATGCCCGCCGCCTGGTACAGCAATTTGGCGCGGTCGGTAATAATCTGCGCTTCGCCGCCGAGAAGGATGCGGAGCGCTTCCGTGGCGGATTCATCCTGCCAATAGTAGAGCGTATCGTCCACCAGCGCCGCGAGTTCTTTCAATGCAAGATGCGGAATTTTACCCGCGGTTGTCACGCTGACCGCCACGCGATCCGCATCTTTTAACACGCTCGGTTTCGCATCGGTAACGACAACCATGTCGGCAGGCTCTTCCTGCAACGGTTGCGCAAACAGGCCTTCATCTCCGGCGATAATATGCGCTGCCTGCATTTTTCCGAGCATACTGCGAAAACCGAGTCGCTCGAACAGTGTACGCGCTTCATCGACACGTCCCTGCGGTTCCATCTCGGATAAGTCGGTCGAAATCTCCACATCCGTTTTAATCGTCGCAAGTTCGCGAGAAACGTAGGCAATATCTTTATTTTCCGTCAATCGTTCAACCAGTTTTTTACCGCTGACCTCATCCAAACGGGCAAAAATTTCATCGAGCGTCAGAAATTGCTGTAGCAACTTGGACGCTGTTTTTGGACCGATACCGGCTATGCCCGGAATGTTATCGGAGGTATCGCCCATGAGCGCTTTCCAGTCGACGATTTGCTCGGTAGTGACACCCGTGCTTTCCAACACCGTCTCCGGCGTCATCGCTTCCAACTGCGTCACGCCCCGTTTCGTCAGATACACGGTAGTGGCATCGTCGACCAGCTGCAATGTATCGCGATCTCCGGTGATAATAGCGACATCGCATTCGTCGCGGTAGCGTTTACTGAGCGTGCCGATCAGATCGTCGCCCTCGTAGCCTTCTTTTTCGTATTGCGCGATCCCGAGTGTCTGCAGCACTTCCCGGATCAGACCAAACTGCGGTGCGAGATCATCGGGGGCATCCGGTCGATTTCCCTTATAGTCCGCATACAGCTCATTGCGAAACGTCACTCTTCCTTTATCAAATGCCACCGCTAAGTAAGTCGGCTTAAGATCCTCAAATACTTTGGCCAACATCAGTAAAAAACCGTATACCGCATTCGTCGGATTTCCCTGCGGATCGGTTAACGCCGGTAGCGCAAAGAACGCGCGATACAGTAAACTGTTACCGTCAATTAAGACAAGGCGAGGTTTGCTCATAGATTCCTCCCATTATGCTATACTATATTCAAATACATGTCATTATACCATATTTGCAACCGCGAACCGTGTTTTGCGACTTTGTCACATGTCAGCACATCGATGCGAAAAATACCGCAAACAAAGGCTTTTCATATTATAATAGAGTTATGCCGATGAAATGGATAGTGACGGATGCCCTGGCGGGTAAGACCGTCAGTCAGCAATTACGTTTATTGGGTATCTCCCAACGCGAACGACGACGCTTACGCAGAGAAGCAACGGTCTTTTGCAACGGGGGACGTGTCGATTTCCACACACTTCCTCCGTGCGCCGCGGAAATCTCGCTGGAGTGGCCCGTTCCCGCGCGACCGCCGGCCTGGCATATACCGTTGGATATTCGCTATGAAGATGCGCAATATATCGTCGTCAATAAACCCGCGGGCATGTTGGTTCACGCGACGGCAAAGGAGCGTGAAAAGACCTTTCTGCATGCGCTTTCCGCGTATTTCGAACGGCATGATACGGATGCATATCCGCATCTCGTACAACGTTTGGACAAAAATACTTCAGGATTGGTTCTTGTGGCAAAATCGCCACAGGCGCAGCATGCGCTCAACCGCAACCACTTGGCGTCGGTCGAGCGTACCTATAGGGCGTTAGTGCCCGGGCGATTCTTTACACCGTACGCCGAAATTGCCTGGCCGATTGCCCGCCGTAAGGACAGTATCATTTTACGTGAAGTGAATCTGACGGCAGGCAAACCCGCCGTTACCTATGTCACACGCTTAGCTGCGAATCAACAACTTTCCTACCTCGGTATCCGTCTGAAAACCGGACGAACGCATCAAATTCGGGTGCACCTCGCCCATCTCGGCTACCCGCTGCTGGGAGATGATTTGTACGGAGGATCCCGAGATATTCTTGCGCGGCAAGCCTTACATGCCGCTACCCTTACTTTCATGCAGCCATATACCGGCCAAACGGTTCGCGTCAGCGCGCCGCTTGCACCGGATATGAACGCCGTTCTTGAACGGCATTTATCTCATTATTTCCGTTAGCCTTAAGGAGGTTATCTCATGCCGCTTGTCAGCTCTACTGAAATGTTTAAAAAAGCGTATGAAGGGAAATACGCGATCGGCGCATTCAATGTCAACAATATGGAGATCATCCAGGGCATTGTCGATGCCGCGAAAGAAGAACAGTCACCGTTAATTTTGCAGGTTTCCGCCGGCGCCCGTAAATATGCCCGTCATATTTACCTTGTCAAATTGGTGGAGGCCGCTGTCAGTGATACGGGCCTGCCGATCTGTCTGCACTTGGATCACGGCGAAGATTTTGAAATTTGTAAAGCCTGCGTCGATGGCGGTTTTAATTCCGTCATGATCGACGGCTCCAAACATCCCTTTGAAGAAAATATCGCGTTGACCAAAAAGGTCGTTGAATACGCGCATTCGAAAGGCGTTGTCGTCGAAGCGGAGCTCGGGCGCTTGGCCGGTGTCGAAGACGACATCTCCGTATCCGCGCGTGACGCCCGGTTCACCGATCCGGATCAGGCTGTAGAATTTGTCGAACGCACCGGTTGCGACTCGCTCGCGATTGCGATCGGCACCAGCCACGGCGCGTACAAATTCAAAGGCGAACCGTATCTTGATTTTGAACGTCTGCAACACATTTCTGAACTGATGCCCGGATATCCGATCGTTTTGCACGGCGCTTCCACCGTCATTCCCGAATTTGTCGAGAAGTGTAATGAATACGGCGGCGACGTCGCCGGTGCACGCGGTGTGCCGGAAGAAATGCTGCGTAAAGCCGGTACCATGGGCGTTTGCAAGATTAATATCGATACCGATTTGCGCTTAGCGATGACGGCTTCGATTCGTGAACACTTGCAAAATCATCCGGCTGATTTTGACCCCCGTACATACTTGGGCGCCGGTCGTGCCGCCATTAAAGGCATGGTACAACATAAAATCAAACACGTACTTAACAGTTCGAACCGCATTTAAACAAAAAAAGAGAGCCGAAAGGCTCTCTTTTTTATTGTCATTGTGCCAGTGCTTTTTCGATATCGGTATAAGTTAAAACGCCATCGGCAATGATCTCGCCGTCTTTTTCGAGTGTGGGGACATACTCCAACGCAATCTCCATACAATGCCGATCATGCTCTTTCAAGGTGTCAGCATATTGCTCTCCCACCAACACTTCGGCAGCGCCGCTCAATCCTACTTCCTCCGCCCACTTTGCGAGCGTTGCGCGGTCGCTCATGTCGCCCTCTTCCTGGTACGCGCCCGTGTAAACACGGTCGACCCAGGCATCGGCTTTACCCTGCTCCTGCGCGAGTTCCAATACACGCAAGGCGTCAAAGCTCGACGCATCCCATCTGGCAGTCGTCGCATTAATGCCGGCCTCTTTACCGAGTTCAGCAAACTGTTCGCGCGCGCGTTCGCCGGCATATTTTTCTTTGGCTTTACGGTTACGCCATTCAGGATGAATTTCCCAGCCGTACCACTCCAGGCAGATATCTTTTTGCTCCTGTAATTTTCGTAAACTGCCCCAAGCATGGTAGCAGTACGGGCAAACGAAATCGAAATAAACACGAATTTTGGACATTACTATTCCTCCTTTGTGTTCCTGTTTTCATTATATCGCAAAAATGAACATGGTATAATATACGCAAAAGGGGGGGTATAGATATGCTTTTTATTTATTATCCGAAATGCAGTACCTGCCGACGCGCCAAAGCCTGGTTGGACGATAACAATATCCGTTATGAAGAAAGACTGATCGTGGAAGATCCGCCGACCGCAAAAGATCTTCTCCGCTGGAGTAAAAAAACCAATCAGCCGCTGACAAAATTTGCCAATACGAGCGGTCAATTATATCGGTCAAGCGGCTTGGCCAAACGCCGTCTGACACTTTCCGATGAAGAGTTTGCCAAAGAGCTGTCCCGTGACGGCATGCTGATCAAGCGGCCCCTCTTGGTGATTGATGATGACCATATTCTAACCGGTTTTCGCCAAACGGAATGGGAAGCCGCGTTACTTAAATAGGAGGACTATATGGAGTTTAAAGAAGCGCTTGCCCTGCGTCAATCTACCCGAAATTACCGGACGAATCCCGTAGCTGCCGACGCTTTAGAGAATATTGTGCACGCCGGTGTCACAGCGCCGATTTCGTTGAGTCGTTATGAATCCTATCATTTGACTGTCATCACGGCCGAAGGTGTGTTGAAAAAGCTCGAGGAAGAATGGTTAGAACGCGGCAATACAGGCAATCCGATTTATGATGCCCCGGCACTGATCGTTGTTTTCGCTGATGAAAAAGTGACCTCCGGTTTGCGTAATGCCGATACGGGTTGTATCGTTACCCAAATGCATCTGGCCGCCACTGCGCTCGGTTTAGGGTCCTGCTACATTTGCGGTGCCATCCAGCAACTCGGCAAAGATGCCCGTTATCTCAACGGAGCACGTGTACCGGCCAATTTCGTGCCCATGGGAGCGCTTGCCATCGGCGAACCGATGAGACCACTCAAAGCTCGTCATAAAGAAAGTAAAATGACGGTCGATCGTTTATAAATAAAAAGAGCTGCGCTTTGCGCAGCTCTTTTTATTTCGATAATTTTTGTTTGCGTGCCCCAGTAGCGGCGGAACAGCACGAGCAACCTGTCATTTTTTTGTCACCGGTGCACCCCGGGCAATTTGTGCAGGAATTTTCTTCGTGCAGACCGTGCCAAAAATGCCATGTCAGGTAGACAAATGCCGCCAGCACTGCCACCCCTATAAAAACAGTTTGCATATTCTCACCTCAAAATCCGAGCATCCGACCGCCTTGATAAACCACAAAGGAGCACACCCAGGCAAGCGACGTACAATACATAAAGACAAATGCCGGCCAACGAAACGAGTCAGTTTCCCGACGCATCACAGCGAGTACGGCCAGACACGGACAGTATAACAAAACAAAGACCATCAGACTGAGCGCAATCAACGGATCAAACGCGGGATCCGCGGCAAGACGTTCCATCAAACCGCTGCTGTCATCCGGATCGGCTTGCATGCTGTAGATCGTGCCGAGCGAACTTACCAACACTTCTTTCGCCGTTAAAGCAGCTACCAGCGAAACGCCGATTTTCCAATTAAAGCCGAGCGGTTGCAAGACAGGTTCGATCATGTGTCCGAATTGTCCTGCATAGCTGTGAGCAAGTTGATCGGCACTTTCCGCACGATCAATCGCCGCCATTTCTTCTTCGTGATCTTTCGTTAAGGCAAAATATTCCAACGCATACGGGTAGTATTGCGGCTGTGTCTCGGCCACCGATTGCAACGCCACCGGAAATTCCCGACCATATGCGGTAAACGACTTGGCAAGCGTTTCTTCTTCGGCGGCGTTTCCTTCTTCTTGCGCCGCGGCCAGCGCTTCCTCATTTTGCGTCTGCAAGGTTTCCAACGTTGCCACCGCTTGGAAAAGTGCCGGATTCTCATTGATTTCGTTAATGGCAAACGGCGCAAGCACTGCTTCCGCTTGGGTTTGATATTCCTGTGTCGCGGCGGCACGCAACGCGTCATAATCCTGATCAAGCGGGACATTTTGCGGATATACGGTAATAAACCAAACAACCACAGAAGCCGCCAAAATAAACGTGCCTGCTTTTTTAAAGTATAGCACCGCTCGTTCCCACATGTGAAGCAAAACACCCTTTAGCGTCGGAACGTGGTACTCCGGCATTTCCATAACGAACGGTTCCCTTTCTCCCGGGAATAAAAATTTACGGAAAGCCAGCGCCAGCACAATCGCCAGCACGATGCCCAGCATGTAAATGCCGAAAAGCACTGTCCCCGCCCACTTCGCGGTAAAGAAAGCACCGATCAACAGCGTATATACCGGCAAACGCGCGCCGCAACTCATCATCGGCGCGACCAACATCGTCACCATACGATCCCGCGGATTATCCAGCGAACGTGTGCCCATGACGGCCGGCACTGTACAACCGAAACCCAGCAGCAACATAATAAACGACTTGCCGTGCAAACCTACCGCATGCATCATGCGATCTAAAATAAACGCGGCACGCGCCATGTAACCGCTATCTTCCAAAAGCGCAATGCCAGCGAATAAAATTAAAATCAAAGGCAAGAAACTCAAAACCGCGCCGACGCCGCCAACAATTCCGTCCACAACAAGCGATTGGATGGCTCCTTCCGGCAAAACGGTGGTAAGCCAAGTGCCGAAGTCTGTAATCACTCCATCGAGCCATTCCTGCGGATACGCCCCCAATGTGAATACCGCGTTAAACAGCAGCCACATCATACCCGCAAAAATAAGCGGTCCGAAAAAGCGATGCGTCAATACTTTATCGATTTTATCCGAACGTGTTTCATGTAATGTGGGGTCTACCGTTACCGCCTGTTGAAATATCTGTACTGCAAATTGGTGGCGCTTTTCCGCAAAAATAAATTCTGCGTCAATTTCTTTCGGTAATGAATTTCGTAAACAATGCGCCAAGTTGAGTACGTCTTCCATACCGCCGCGTTGTTGCAACGCTTCTTGTACTTCCTGATCATTTTCCAACAGCTTAATCGCCAGCCAGCGTATCGGATACTGAATATCCGTCTGGGCTTGGATCGCTGTTGTCATGGTAGTGATCAAATGTTCCAGCGTCGGACCGTAGTCGATCTTAATCTGCGGCGCCTTGCCTTCCTTGGCAACACGCGCCACATCTTCCAGCAACGCAACGGTTCCGACGTTGCGGCTGCCTACCGTTTGTACGACAGTGATGCCCAATGCGTCACTTAATTTTCGTAAATCGATATGGATGCCCATCTGGTCTGCCACGTCGACCATGTTCAACGCAATCACGACCGGCTGTCCCAACTCGACAAGCTGTGCGGTCAAGTACAGGTTACGCTCCAGGTTGGAAGCATCCTGGACATTGACGATCACATCGGGACGTTCGTTAATAATGGTGTTACGAGCTACCACTTCGTCCAAAGAACGGGCGGTCAAACTGTACGTGCCCGGCAAATCCAAAAACAGCATGTCAATGCCTGCAAAACGTTTATGGCCCTCTTTGCGTTCCACCGTGACACCGGGATAGTTGCCCACATGTTGACGCGCCCCGGTGAGATTATTGAAAACCGTCGTTTTGCCGCAGTTTGGATTGCCCGCCAACGCAATTTTAATCGCTTTCATCTTGTTCCTCCTGCGTCTTTACGTAAATCATCTCGGCTTCTGCCTTGCGTAAAGATAAGTTAAAACCTTTGACTTTAATTTCGATCGGATCGCCCAGGGGTGCCTCTTTCATCACCGTTGCCCGAGCCCCTCGTACAACTCCCATATCAATCAATCGATGCTGCACATTACCGCGCCCCTCGACACGTGTAATCTCGCCCGTTTCTCCCGGGCGCAACTGCGCTAATGTCCGCTCCGCCATTATGGTGGACCTCCTCGTTTTATGATTTTTCATTATACCACAGTCCTTTACCTTTTTGATATCGTCTCGCAAAATTATTTTTAATAAGTATACATTGCCCGGCAAAGCTTTTGATTTCACATAAAGT
>NZ_CABSTC010000020.1:0-19624 GCF_902480485.1 uncultured Negativicoccus sp.
ATCAGTGCGATGAATCCGTGTCCCTGCGGGTTTAACGGTGATCCGGACAAAGAATGCACCTGCTCGAGCGGTGATATTCGCCGCTACTTGCGCAAAATTTCGGGACCGTTGCTGGATCGTATCGATTTGCATGTAAGTGTGCAACGACCGAAGTACACGGAACTTACCGCGACCCGTGCGGAAGAATCGTCAGAGGTCATTCGTGCTCGTGTTAAATTGGCCCGTGAGAGACAGGCAAAACGTTTGGCTATTTACGGGATGCGCACGAACTCCCAAATGCAACACCGCCAGATCAAAGAAACGTGTGAAATGACACCACGTGCGCAGCAAATTCTGGCGGATGTATTTAATCGTCTGCACTTAAGCGCACGCGCTTACGACCGAATCATAAAAGTGGCTCGTACCATTGCCGATCTGCAGGGCAAAGACATCATCGACGCGGAGCAAATTGCGGAAGCGGTAAGTTACCGTGCACAAGACAAGGAGTAGAGAAGCATTATATTTTTCTGCACCAATGAATAAAGTGTTTTATTGAAGTCGGTGAATAAAATGGATATGAAAAGGGAAGAAATATACGCGGCTGCGCTGCAAAAGACGGCGTATGTAGGTGCGGTCAAATTACGTCAATTAATTCGTTTTTTCGGTAGTTTTGAAGCGATTTGGCAAGCTTCCGAAAAGGCATTACTGGCGTCCCATACATTAGGACCAAAATCGCTCGCGGGATTTTTGGCACAACGAAAAATGATTGAACCCGAAAAGATTTGGGAGGCTAATCAAAAATGGGGCGTCAGCTTACTGACCTTTCAAGATGGCGATTTCCCCAAACGTTTACAGAATGATCCTCATGCGCCGGCCATACTTGCATATCGAGGTACGTGGCGAGAACCGGAAAAAGCGATCGCCATCGTCGGTTCGCGCAAGCCGACACCGTATGGGATTAATGCCGCGCGTTTATTTGCCGGAGAGCTAAGCAAGGCAGGCGTTGCTATCATCAGCGGCGGTGCACGCGGTATAGATTCCACAAGTCATCGGGCTACACTTCCTGACGGGTATACGATTTGTGTGTTGGCTTGTGGTTTGGATATTCCCTATCCGCCGGAAAATAAGTCATTATTTGAAGAAATCGCGCAACACGGTGTAGTGATATCGGAATATGCGTTGGGAACCAAACCGTTGGGGCGACAATTTCCGGCACGCAATCGTATCATCAGCGGATTGAGCGACGGGGTGTTGGTCATTGAAGCGGCGAAACGCAGCGGCACGTTGATTACGGCAGACTTTGCTTTGGAGGCGGGGCGTGATGTGTTCGCGGTTCCCGGCAGCATTTTTTCACCGATGTCGGTGGGCACGCATCACTTATTGCGACAAGGAGCGGCGTTGGCCGCGGAACCAAACGATATTTTACGCGAATATAATTGGTTGGATACGGAACGTGAAATGGGCTCGGTAGCCGGTCCGGATTTGACACCGACCGAGGAATTAGTGTACCGTTGTTGCCAGTTGGAGAAAACAGTCGACATGGATACGATTATTCTTCGTTCCGCTTTACACCCGACCGAAGCCAACTATATATTGCTACAATTAGAATTAAAAGGACTTATACAACAATGTGGAAATCAAAAATATATGGCAATGATTTCCAGATAGGAGGCAGCATTGTCCATTAAACGCACAATTTCAATCGGACGCAAAAACAGTGCCGGTAAGCCGGCTGTTGTCAAGGCACCGAAATGGGAGCGCACACCGAATCCGAGCGGGAAACATCTCGTGATTGTGGAGTCTCCAGCCAAGGCGAAAACGATTGAAAAAATTCTCGGTAAAAATTATAAAGTTATGGCCAGCATGGGGCATTTGCGCGATTTACCGAAAAACTCGCTCGGTGTCGATGTGGAAAACGGATTCATGCCGCGGTATACGAATGTTTCCGATCGTCATGATGTAATTTCCCATTTACGCGCGGAAGCAAATAGATCGCGCGATGTTATCCTCGCTACTGACCCTGATCGCGAGGGAGAAGCTATTTCTCATCATTTGTCGGTGCTGTTGGATGTTCCGGCGGATGAGAATGTGCGAATTACATTTAATGAAATTACGCCGCATGCGATCAAAGAAGCGATTGCCCAGCCGCGTCCGATTGATGAGCAGAAAGTAGATGCTCAACAGGCACGTCGGGTTCTTGACAGGCTTGTCGGTTATAAATTAAGCCCTTTTCTTTGGAAAAAAGTATTTCGTGGTCTAAGCGCGGGACGCGTGCAGTCGGTGGCAGTACGTTTGATTTGTGAACGCGAAGAAGAAATCAAGGCATTTGTACCGGAGGAATACTGGTCTATTGAAGCCGATTATCATGCCGGCAAAGGCAAATCATTTACCGCCAAAGTAGTTCGGTATGACGACAAAGAACTGGCCGTTGCGCAGGAAAGCGTCGCCAACGATTTGGTTGAAGAATTGAAAGCGGCAGACGCGTATGTCGAAAAACTTACACGCGGCCAGCAACGCCGTCGGCCGCAAGCGCCGTTCACTACCAGTACGATGCAGCAAGACAGTGTCAACCGATTGAATTTCGGTGCGCGTAAGACCATGATGATTGCGCAGCAATTGTACGAAGGTCTGGATATTCGTGGCACTCATGTCGGTTTGATTACTTACATGCGTACCGACTCTGTACGAATCGCGGAAGAGATGCAGAAAGAAGCAAAGCAGTACATTACCGAAACTTATGGTAAAGAGTACGTACCTGAATCACCGAATAAATACTCGAAGCAACAGCAGAGTCAGGATGCGCATGAGGCGATTCGTCCGACGTCCTTAGCATATTCTCCCGCGGAAGTCGCCCCCTTTTTAAATCGGGATCAGCTGAAATTATATACGTTGATTTGGAATCGTTTTCTGGCCAGTCAAATGACGCCGCAAATTGCGCAACGTTTAACCGTGACCATTCGCGCCGGAAAATTTGAGCTACGCGCCGTAGGCCGTCATATTATTTTTGACGGTTTCACCGCAGTTTACGGGACGAAGGATAAAAAAGAAGAAACGATTTTACCGGAGCTGCACAAAGATGATGCGTTGACGGTTAAAAAAATTGAGCCGAAACAGCACTTCACGCAACCGCCGGCAAGATATACGGAAGCAAGCCTAATTAAACTTTTGGAAGAAAAAGGAATCGGTCGCCCGAGTACATACGCACCGATTTTGGATACTATTCAAAATCGCAACTATGTCGAAAAGCGTGACAAAGCATTTATTCCTACGGAACTAGGCTTTGTTGTGGTGGATCTTCTGAAACGCTTTTTCAGTAAGGTCGTTGATGTTAAATTCACCTCGCGTATGGAAGAGGAATTGGATAAAATTGCCGATGGTGAATTAAGCTACGAACAACTGCTGGAAAGTTTTTACAAAGTATTTGCACAGGAACTTTCCGATGCGGAACAAAAAATCGACAAAGTGAAAGTTATTGAGCAGGAATCCGATGTTATCTGCGATAAATGCGGCGCGAAAATGATTTATAAATTTGGCCGGTACGGGAAATTCTTAGCATGTCCGAATTTTCCGGAATGTAAAAACACTAAGCCGATTACCGATCCGGTCGGTATTGCCTGCCCGAAATGCAAAAAAGGACACATCGTTCGCCGTAAATCCAAACGTGGCCGTGTTTTCTATGGTTGCGATCGGTATCCGGAATGTGATTTGGCATTATGGAATGAACCGGTGGATCAATTTTGCAAGGAATGCGGATCGATTATGGTGAAAAAGAAGACACGCCAACGAGGCGAAGAAATTATTTGCAGCAATAAGGAGTGCCCGACGCATGGCAACCAAAAGAAAAAATGAAGTGATTACCGTCATTGGCGCCGGACTGGCGGGCTGTGAAGCCGCTTGGCAGGCGGCGCAAGCAGGGGTACGAGTTCGCTTACTGGAAATGAAACCGAAACGGTATACGCCGGCACACACATTGCCGCATTTTGCCGAACTCGTTTGCAGCAATTCGTTACGTGCGGCAGCAATTACGAATGCGGTAGGACTTTTGAAGGAAGAAATGCGACAATTGAATTCGCTTATCATGCAGGCGGCGGATACGCATCAAGTGCCGGCCGGCGGTGCACTCGCCGTGGATCGGGAAGGCTATGCGCAGGCAGTGACCGATGCGATCAAAAACCATCCGTTGATCGAGGTGGTTACGGAAAAAGTCATGTCCATCCCGGAAGACGGTATTGTAATCGTTGCCACCGGTCCGCTTACGGATGGTAAGTTAGCGGAATCGATTGCAGCATTCAGTGGGGAAGACTATTTCCATTTTTTTGATGCCGCGGCGCCGATTGTGTATTTAGAGTCATTGAACCAAGATATAGTGTATCGCGCTTCGCGTTACAATAAAGGCCCGGCAGCATATCTCAACTGTCCATTCCATAAAGAAGAATATTTGCGCTTTCGTGAAGAACTTATCGCAGCGGAGGTAGCAGGTCAACATCATTTTGAAAAAGGCGAAATATTTGAAGGATGCATGCCCATTGAAGTGCTCGGCAATCGCGGGGAAGATACCATGCGATTCGGGCCGTTGAAACCGGTAGGTTTGCCGGATCCGCGTACGGGCGAAGAACCGTATGCGGTGGTTCAATTGCGCCAGGATAATGCAGAAGGCACGTTATATAATCTTGTCGGTTTTCAGACACATCTAAAGTGGGGGGAACAAAAGCGGATTTTCCGCATGATTCCCGGCATGGAAAATGCGGAATTCGCGCGTTTCGGCGTAATGCATCGCAACAGCTATATTAATTCTCCAAAGCTGCTTCAAGCGACATTGCAAACTAAAAAACGCCCTACCTTGTTTTTTGCGGGACAAATTACCGGCGTGGAGGGGTATGTAGAATCTGCCGCAGCCGGTTTGCTTGCCGGTCGTAACGCGGCACGTTTGCTGCATGGTAAAATGCTTTGGGAACCGCCGGCAACAACAGCAATCGGTAGTTTGATGCAATATATCTCAACCGATAACAAAGACAATTTTCAGCCGATGAATGTAAATTTCGGCTTAATCGCTCCGTTGGCTAAGCGCGTTCCCAAAAAAGAAAAGAACACGGTACTGGCTAATCGGGCCTTGGAAGCATTGCAGGCAGCGATTGCCAATGACGAAATCTGAAATCAAAAAATGACGTCGATTGACGTCATTTTTTATTACGTTTGCTTGCCTTTGTAAGAGCAGGTGGAATGGCTTTTTGCGGTTTGCGATACGCGAAATATACAAATGCACTCAAGGCAGCGAAAAAAGCAATGAGAGCAGTCAGCTGCGCCGATTTTAAACCCCATAGCAGCGTTCCGTAATCGCCGCGCAAAAACTCCAAACCGAAGCGCGCTAGCGAATACAACATGATGTAAAGTGCGAATACCTGTCCTTTGGCATGCGAACGCAATGAATAAGCGAGCAGAACGACAAAGATCAGAACATCAATCTGTCCTTCCCAAATTTCTGCCGGCCATAGGGGTTGCGCTCCATAGGTGTGGTACGCAAGTGTAGTTTCGGGATATAAGATTCCAAACGAACCGCCGGTCGGATGACCGAAGGCATCGCCGTTCATGAGATTCGCCATGCGTCCGACACTCTGCCCCATGACGATGGCAGGTGCAACCAGGTCGGCAAAATCCAAAATATCGACGTGGCGTTTACGTAAATAGTACAGTGCTGCCAAAATACCGAACAACAAACCACCTTGAATGGCCATACCGCCTTGCCATACAAACGGAATCTCTAAAAGGTGATCTTGGTAGTAGTCCCAGTCAAAAAAGAAAACATCCCAAAGACGACCGCCAATAATGCCCCAAAGTCCGCAGTAGACGGTAAGATCCCAAATATATTCCGAATAACGCCCTGCTTTGCGTGCGAAATAATAGGCAAGCAGACCGCCGGTAATAATTCCCATGGCAAAAAACAATCCGTAGCTGCGAATCGGAAATGAGCCGATAAAAAACAGATATTGATGCATAAATTCTCCTTAAACACTTTCAATAATCTTATTATACAGCATTCATGATGAGGGCATACATGAGATGTCGATGTGCTGGATACAAAAATCGTTTAGAAGATTTTCTATATGCTATAATAAAATGGTATGTAAAGGAGGAGTAGTATGAGCAAAAAGCGCGTAGCGGTCGCTATGAGCGGTGGTGTTGACAGCTCATTAGTAACGGCGCGTTTGCAAGCGCAAGGTTATGATGTCATCGGTGTCACCATGCTGCTTTTTGATACCGTGGAAAATAATAAAGTAGTTGAATCTGCCACGATTACGGATGCCAAGCGAGTAGCGGATCAATTGGCAGTGCCGCATTATGTGTTGGATTTACGCCAATCTTTTGAAGAAAAAATTATGCAATATTTTACACAATCGTATGCTTGTGGGATTACTCCCAATCCATGTGTAATGTGCAACGATTGGATTAAATTTGGGAGTTTGTACGAGTTTAGTCGTGACCTTGACGCCGATTTTTTGGCGACAGGACACTATGCACGCGTTCTTTACAATCAAGAAAGTAATCTTTATGAACTGCGTCGCGGTACGGATCTGAAAAAGGATCAGTCGTATGTGTTGTATCATTTAAACCAAAAAATGTTACCCCACATTATGTTCCCGTTGGGAGAAATGCATAAGGAAGATACGCGGGCTTTGGCGAAAGAATTGAACTTACCCGTATACAATAAACCGGAGAGTCAAGATATCTGTTTTATTCCCGACAATGATCACATTCGCTTTTTGAAGGAGCGTATTCCCGAGCAATTTGTACCGGGAGATATTGTCGATCTTGAAGGGAGTATATTAGGAACGCATCAAGGGTTACCGGCATATACCATCGGCCAACGTAAAGGTCTTGGTGTGGCGGCCGAACATCCTTTATACGTGGTCGCTATCGATGCGAAACATAACCGTGTCATTGTCGGCCCTAATGCGTCCATTTTCCAACGGGAAGTATGGGCGTTGGATCCGTCATTTACGGAATGGGAAACTTGCACAGAGCCGTTTACCGCGCAAGCTAAAATCCGCTACGCGGCACCGGCAGCAGACTGTACTGTATATCCGGTAAAAGATGGCGTGCATGTAGTCTTTAAAGAGCCGCAGCGTGCGGTAACGCCGGGCCAATCGATTGTCTTCTATGACGGCGATCGAGTACTTGGCGGCGCTATTATAGGACCAAATCATTGGCAAGGAGAGAACATTCGTGTCCACTGAATATATTCGTAATTTTTCGATCATCGCACATATTGACCATGGCAAGTCAACGCTGGCAGATCGCCTGATTGAAATCACCGGCGCTTTATCTAAGCGGGAGATGCAAGCGCAGGTATTGGACAATATGGAATTGGAAAAAGAACGGGGTATTACGATTAAATCGCAATCCGTTCGTTTGCATTACCATGCCAAAGATGGCAAAGATTACATGCTGCATTTAATTGATACGCCCGGGCATGTCGATTTCAATTATGAAGTTTCCCGCAGCCTTTCCGCGTGTGAAGGGGTGCTTTTGGTTGTAGATGCAACCCAGGGAGTGCAGGCGCAAACCTTAGCCAATGTTTATTTGGCGGTGGATCATGATTTAGAAATTATTCCGGTCATTAATAAAGTGGATTTGCCGAGTGCGAATACCGACTTGGTAAAAGCCGAAATTGAAAATGTTATCGGTCTTGATGCACATGATGCGGCGATGATCTCTGCCAAGACAGGGTTGGGTGTACCGGATGTGCTGGAAGAAATTGTCAAACGAATTCCTCCTCCGCCGGATTATAGTGATCGACCGTTGAAGGCGCTGGTATATGATTCTCATTTCGATTCCTATAAAGGTATTATTGCTTATGTACGAATCCACGAAGGATCCGTCAAAGTGGGAGACCAGATCCGGATGATGGCGACCGGTAAATCATTTGAGGTGACGGAAGTCGGCTTTTTTGCGCCCCAAATGACGCCTACCCAGGAATTGAGTTGCGGTACGGTAGGATATTTAGCAGCAAGTATTAAAAATGTTCACGACTGTCGAGTCGGCGACACGATTACGACAGTGGAAAATGGTGCTGCCGAACCGTTGCCGGGTTATCGTAAGGCGACACCGATGGTGTATTGCGGATTGTATCCGGTAGATAGCAAAGATTACGGCAATCTGCGCGATGCATTGGATAAACTGCATTTAAACGATGCGGCGTTGGTGTATGAAGCGGAAACTTCACTTGCGTTGGGCTTCGGATTCCGCTGCGGCTTTCTCGGCTTGTTGCATATGGATGTAATCCAAGAACGTCTGGAACGCGAATATCAGTTAAATTTAATCACGACAGCGCCTTCGGTTATTTATCGTGTCTATACCACGGACGGAAATATGATCGAGGTAGACAACCCGGCGAATCTGCCCGATCCGACGGTCATTGATCATATTGAGGAACCATTTGTGAAAGCTAACATCATGCTGCCGTCCGATCTCGTCGGAGCCGTCATGGAACTGGCTCAGGAGCGGCGTGGTGAGTATCTCACAATGACATACATTGACGAGACTCGAGTCGCACTCGAGTACGATTTACCGTTGAATGAAATTATTTATGATTTTTTTGATAAGCTGAAATCCGGCACACGCGGTTATGCGTCTTTGGATTATGAGCTTTCCGGGTATCGTCCGGCGGATATGGTTAAGCTTGATATCCTTTTAAATGGAGATTTAGTGGACGCATTGAGTACTATTGTTCACCGCAGCTCAGCACCGTCCCGCGGTCGTGCGCTGGCTCTGAAGTTGAAAGATATTATTCCGCGGCAAATGTTCGAAATCCCGATTCAAGCGGCAATCGGTAATAAAATTATTGCCCGGGAAACCGTTAAAGCGATGCGCAAAGATGTACTTTCAAAATGTTATGGCGGTGACATCACACGGAAACGTAAGCTGCTTGAAAAGCAAAAAGAGGGCAAAAAGCGCATGAAGCAGGTCGGTAGCGTTACGATTCCGCAAGAAGCGTTTATGGCGATTTTGAAAGACGATTAAGATGAGCACAGGAATTTATATTCATATTCCTTTTTGCGCGAGTCACTGCCACTATTGTCATTTTTACTCTGCGGTGGTTCGCGAAGAGGTGTATAATTATTACTTAGCGGCATTGTTGAAAGAAATTGCCAACCGGCCGCTAAGCTCTTTTTCCGATCATGTGGACAGCATTTACTTTGGGGGCGGGACACCGTCCCTTTTTGGCGTGCAACGAATTCATGACGTGTTACTGGCACTCCGTGAACGCTTTGCTGTGCGAAACACCGCGGAAGTAACTTTGGAAATGAATCCCGACGGGATCACTCGCAGTGATTTAGAAGCTTACTATGCGGCAGGGATTAATCGTTTAAGCGTAGGGGTACAAACCTTTCGTGATGATTTACTGCAGCGGATCGGACGTATTCACCGCGCGCAGGACGCTCGGCGTGTCATTAAAGATGCGGCGCACGTTGGTTTTAAAAATATCACTCTTGATTTAATGTATGGGCTTCCCGGTCAATCCGCCGCCGACTTTAAAGAGTCGCTCGTGAAGGCGGTGCACTTACCGATCACGCATATTTCCGTTTACGGATTGATTGTTGAACCCGGGACTTTGTTTGCTCGTTTGGCTACGCAAGGACGCTTGGATTTGCCGTCGGAAGAAACCGAATGGGAAATGTATCAAACGATGGTACGTACGTTGCCGCAATATGGTTTCTCTCGTTATGAAATTGCCAATTTTGCAAAATCAGGCTACGAAGCAGTACATAATCAAAAATATTGGCGCTATGAACCGTATATCGGGTTCGGTGCGGCCGCTGTTTCCTTTGATGGAAATGTTCGCTACAGCCATGTTGCGGATTGGCAGGCCTATATAAAACAGATCGACAGTGCGCGATGGATACCGCAAGACGTAGAAAGCATTGACCGTCAAACCGCAATGGAAGAATATTGCTTCCTGAATTTACGCCGTCGGAGCGGTATTTCCTTATCTTCTTTTGCCACTAAATTTGGTGTTACACTTCAGGAAACTTATGGAAAAGAATTACAAACACTACTGGAAGAAAGGCTTTTGTATCGTGCTACCGCCGATACGATAACACTTACACGCCGTGGTGCAGCAGTGTCTAACCAAGTGTTTACTTACTTCATCCGCACATAAAAACAAAATAATTTGACTTTTTCACCTTTTCATGATAAATTATGTAATAGATTTAGCACTCGACAGATAAGAGTGCTAATAAGACAGAGGTGATAACGATGAAAGAACGTAAACAAATTATTTTACGTGCGATCGTTCAAAGCTATATTGCCACTGCCGAGCCGGTCGGCTCACGTACGATTGCTCGAATTTATGATTTAGGTATCAGTCCGGCTACCATTCGTAACGAAATGCAGGATTTGGAATGGATGGGGTATTTAGAGCAACCGCATACTTCTGCCGGCCGTATTCCTTCACTAAAGGGGTATCGGTTTTATGTGGACAGCCTAATGCAACCGGGTGAAGTCAGTCGGGAAGAAGCGACTGCGATTAAGGACTGGTTTACCTTTGAGAACACGCAAACACAAGAATTTTTTAGTGAAGCGGCTCGTATTTTATCAGGCCTGACGCATAATCTTTCATTGGCTGTGACAGATGAGTCGCAACATGCGGTTTTCAATTACATCCAATTTTTGCCGCTGGATGACAACCGCGCCATTTTGCTCCTCGTAACGACCGACGGCAGCGTGGATCATTCCACGTTTATAATGCCCGCCGGGGTGACGTTGTTGAAGCTGCAGGATTTTGCGTTGCAGCTGAATCGCGCGTTACATGGGCGTGAATTGCGAGAGATTACTACAGAACTTATGCAGGAATTGCAGCAGGACTTTTGGGTTGAGCCCCAAGTGATGTTCAGTACACTGGATACGATTCAGAACACGGTCGGCAAGAATCGCGAAATTTTTACCGACGGTGTCAGTGAGTTAATTCGCCAGCCGGAGTTTAAGGACTTGGGCAAGTTGCAAGAGTTGATGCAACTTTTGGAAGAGAGCAAGCAACTCGCAGATCTTATCAGCCATTCGCCGTCAACTGCGCTTACGGTGCGCATCGGGCCGGAAACCGGGATAGCCGCATTACATAACTATAGTGTGGTACAAGCACAATTTTTCGATCAACAAAAACTGGTAGGTAGCGTAGCGGTCATCGGGCCGACGCGCATGGAATATGATAAAATTGTTTCGTTGTTGCATATGATGCAGCAAAAAGTGAATTCCGTCTTACGAACAGGAAAAACCGATGGAGATGAGGTGCATTAATTGAATCCGGAATACAAGGAAGAACAAAACAAAGCAACCGAAGGCGATGGAGATACGGTTGACGAATCGAAAATTGTCGGTGAACAGGAAGATGCTGATTGCGCGGCAGAGATCGCTGAGTTGACACAAAAGTGGGAAGACAGTGAACGCTTGCGCTTGCGTTTGCAAGCAGACTTTGATAATGCCCGGAGACGTTATCGTCAAGAGCGTGCAGAACTAAACGACAGCGCGCAAGCGAAAGTGATTACAAGTTTATTGCCGATTTTAGATGAGTTTGAAAGAGCCTTGTCACATCCTGTAGAAGGTGCTGATGAAAAATTTTTAGAAGGATTTCAACTGATTTATCGTAAGTTGGTGAATTTGTTGAAGGCTTATAAAGTGGAAGAAATTGTTGCTTTGGGCGAGCAGATGGATCCGAATTATCATGAAGCCGTCATGCGTTTGGCGACCGACGATAAACCGGAAGGGGAAATTACCGCGGTATTCAAAAAAGGTTACCGCATGAATGATAAAGTATTACGCGCAGCACAGGTACAAGTAGCGCATCAAGAAGACTAAGGGGGAAATTTAGAATGGGAAAAGTAATAGGCATTGACTTAGGTACAACCAACTCGGTAGTAGCGGTCATGGAAGGCGGCGAACCGGTAGTTATTACAAATGCGGAAGGCTCGCGCTTAACACCATCGGTCGTAGGTTTTTCGAAGACCGGTGAACGTTTAGTGGGACAACTTGCGAAACGTCAAGCGGTATCCAATCCGGATCGTACAATCAGTTCCATTAAACGTCACATGGGCACCAATTATAAAGTAAACATCGATGACAAAGCGTATACGCCGCAGGAAATTTCCGCGATGGTTCTGCAAAAGCTCAAACAGGATGCGGAAGCATACTTGGGTGAAAAAGTAGAAAAAGCCGTCATCACAGTGCCGGCGTATTTTACAGACAGCCAGCGCCAAGCTACAAAAGATGCCGGTGCGATTGCCGGTCTGGAAGTATTGCGTATCATCAATGAACCGACGGCAGCCGCATTGGCGTATGGACTTGATAAAGATGAAGCGCATACCATTCTTGTGTTCGACTTGGGTGGCGGTACGTTCGACGTTTCCATTCTGGATCTGGCCGAAGGCGTTTTTGAAGTTAAAGCTACACAAGGGAACAACCATCTCGGCGGTGATGACTTCGATAAAAAGGTTATGAACTGGATTATCAGCGAATTCAAAAAGACCAATGGTGTCGATTTGAGCCAGGACAAAATGGCGTTGCAGCGTTTAAAAGAAGCGGCGGAAAAAGCAAAAATCGAATTGTCCGGCGTGCTCTCTACAAATATCAACTTGCCATTTATTTCGGCCGATTCCAACGGTCAGCCGATGCACTTGGACTTGAATCTTTCCCGTGCTAAATTCAATGAATTAACCGAAGATTTGGTACAGGCAACTATGGAGCCGACCCGTAAAGCGATTGCAGATTCGGGACTGGCGGTAAGTGACATTGACAAGATTCTTTTGGTTGGCGGATCCAGTCGTATTCCGGCTGTTCAGGAAGCGATTCAAAAAATCTTGGGCAAAGAACCCAGCAAAGGTATTAACCCTGATGAATCGGTAGCGATAGGTGCAGCGGTTCAGGCAGGCGTATTAGTCGGTGAAGTCAAAGACGTGCTGCTGCTGGATGTTACCCCGCTTTCCTTGGGTATTGAAACATTGGGCGGAGTATTTACGAAAATTATTGATCGCAATACGACTATTCCAACCTCGAAGAGTCAAGTATTCTCGACCGCGGCGGATAATCAGCCGGCCGTAGACATCCACGTCTTGCAGGGCGAACGTAACATGGCAGCGGATAATAAGACGCTGGGCCGTTTTGAACTGAGCGGCATTCCTGCGGCACCTCGTGGAGTACCACAAATTCAGGTTACTTTTGATATTGATGCGAATGGTATTGTACATGTATCCGCTAAAGACTTGGGGACAGGTAAAGAACAGACAATTACAATTACGTCTTCGAGCGGCCTTTCCGACGATGAAATTGAGCGCATGGTAAAAGAGGCGAAATTGCACGAAGAGGAAGACGAAAAGAAAAAAGAAGAAGTGGAAATTCGCAATAATGCCGACTCTTTAGTTTACCAAGGAGAAAAAACGCTGAAAGATCTTGGTGATAAAGTTGATGCGGCACAAAAACAAAAAGTAGAAACGGCGATTGCCGATCTGAAAGAAGCGCTGGCCGGTACTGATGTAGAGGCCATTAAGGCGAAGGCGGAAGCATTAAGCACACCGCTGCATGAGTTGGCAAGCAAGTTGTATGAACAGGCCAATGCACAACAGTCGCAGGCAAATAACGGTCAGCAACAAACAACGCAACAGGAGACGAATGACGGCACCGTCGATGGCGATTACAAAGTCATGGACGATGAAGATAAAAAATAATGACAGAGGAAGTTTGGCATGAGCGATCAGAATTATTATGACGTACTGGGTGTCAATAAGAACGCCAGTGCTGATGAGATAAAAAAAGCTTACCGTAAAATGGCTCGGAAATATCATCCTGATTTAAATAAGGATGATCCGAAAACAGCGGAAGCCAAATTTAAAGAGGTCAATGAAGCCTATGAAACGCTTTCGGATGAATCCAAGCGTGCGCAGTATGACCAATTTGGTCATACTGCGTATCAGCAGGCCGGTCAAACGGGCGGCTTCGGTGGTTTCGGCGGTTTCGGCGGAGCGCAAGGCGGATTTGGCGGATTCGGTGACCTGGGCGACATCTTCGGCAGCTTTTTCGGCGGTGGTGGAGCTCGGCAAACGGGGCCGATACGCGGCGCGGATTTACGCTACGATTTGGAAATCACTTTGGAAGAAGCCGCTGTGGGCGTAGAAAAAGAATTTAGTATTGTCAAAGACGAAGTTTGCCCCCATTGTCACGGCGATGGTGCCGAACCGGGAACCAGCGTGCAAACCTGTCCGCAATGTCACGGTACCGGGCAGGAGCAAGTCGTACGGAATACGCCCTTAGGTCAAATGATGAGTGTGCATACCTGTTCGCGTTGCCAAGGTCGAGGAAAAGTTATCGAGTCTCCGTGTCATGAATGTCGCGGCAGCGGTAAAGTTCAGAAAAAACGTAAGCTTCGCGTGAAAATTCCGGCCGGTGTGGACACCGATTCGCGGATCCGTTTAGCCGGTGAAGGCGGCTTAGGAGAACGCGGCGGGGAAACGGGTGATTTGTATGTGTATATCTATGTTCAGCCACATGCGCGTTTCCAACGTCGTGGTGCGGATCTTTTTTGTGAAGCGGAAGTCTCGTTTCCGACAGCCGCTATGGGGGGGACGATTCAGCTCGACACGCTGTTCGGCAAAGTGGAGTTAAAAATTCCACACGGCACTCCCGGAGGAAAGACATTTCGTCTTTCCGGTCAAGGACTGCCATCGTTGCGAAGCGATCGCAAAGGCGATTTAAATGTACGGGTCACGATCGGCGTACCGCGCAGTTTATCCTCCGAGCAGCGAGCGGCTTTGCTGAAATACAGCGAGTGCATGGGCGACAGCACCGTCAATAAAGAAGAACCGTCTTTTTTTGATAAACTGAAGGATAAATTGAATAATTAGTAAAAAACGAGACGCGGACGCGCCTCGTTTTTCTTGCATGCCAAGCAAAAAAACATTACAATGAATCAAATTACTAAATTGCGACGGAGAGGAAATCAATTTGAAGACAGTTTCGTTTTTAACCCTGGGTTGTAAAGTAAATCAGTATGACACCGATGCGATGCGCAGCCTTTTTTTGGCGCGCGGATATGAAGAGGTATCTGCGAAAGACAAAGCGGATATTTGTGTCATTAATACCTGTTCGGTAACGCATATCGGTGAACGCAAATCGCGTCAAATGATTCGTCGTGCCAAACGTTTGAATCCGCAGACAAAAATTATTGTGACGGGTTGCTATGCACAACTGGATCCGAAAACAATTCAACAAATTGACGGGGTTAATCTGATTATCGGTACGCAGGATCGAACCAAGGTGGTCGATTTGATTGAGGCGTACGGATCTTCCTCACAAGCGCATAATGCGGTGCATGATATTTTTGAAACGAGTCAATTCGAAGAATTGCATTGGGCGCATCCGGCTTCCGATCGTGCCCGTTCATACTTAAAAATTCAAGAAGGTTGCAACAATTATTGCGCCTTTTGCATTATTCCTTATACGCGCGGTAAATTGAAATCCAGAGGAGTGGAAGATATTTATCATGAAGCTCGAAGATTGGATGAGCAAGGATTTAAAGAAGTCGTTTTAACGGGTATTCATTTGGGGAATTACGGCGTAGACCTGGGACGACAAGTAGACTTGGCTGACGTTGTCAAGATGCTGCTCGAGCGTACACATATTTCAAGAATTCGACTCGGTTCCATTGAATCGGTTGAGATTTCTGAAGAATTAGTAAATCTGATTGCCACGAATGAACGTGTATGTCCACATCTGCACTTGCCCTTGCAATCGGGATCGGAAGAAATTTTGCGGAAAATGC
The DNA here is from genome assembly GCF_902480485.1 of uncultured Negativicoccus sp. Lineage (NCBI taxonomy): Bacteria > Bacillati > Bacillota > Negativicutes > Veillonellales > Veillonellaceae > Negativicoccus > uncultured Negativicoccus sp. The sequence continues at coordinate 15,785 of NZ_CABSTC010000020.1, forward strand.
GCCGGCATTATCATCTGCAAGAATATGTGGATCTTATTTCATCATTACGTGCAAGAATTCCCGATTTGGCAGTTACTACTGACTTAATCGTAGGCTTTCCCGGCGAAACGGAAGAGCTTTTTGCGGAAACGATGGCAACGTTGAAAGAATTGCGTTTTGCCGGGGTGCACGTGTTTCCTTATTCTAAGCGCAACGGCACTGCGGCAGCGACGTTTCCGGATCAAGTTTCTGAAGCGGTTAAAAAGGAGCGAGTGCATGCCGCAGAAAAAGTGGCGGAGCAAACGGCCACCGATTACCGGCGCTCTTTTATCGGGAAAACCACGAATGTTTTATTGGAACAACAAACGGAAGATGGTGCATGGAAAGGCTTTACACCTCATTATTGTCAGCTAACAATCAAAGGCGAGGGGCGGAAAGCAGGTATGATTTGTTCGACACGAGTCGTCTCTGACGACGGAGCCATGTTGATCGGCGAAAGAATCGAGGAGGGGTAACCATGAAAGACTGTATTTTTTGTCAAATTGCAAACGGTACGATTCCCAGTTCGAAAGTTTTTGAAAATGATGATTTTGTTGCCTTCAATGACCTTGCGCCAACGGCGCCGGTACATGTTTTGGTCGTACCTAAACAACATGTTCAAAGCATCAATCAAATTACGGATGCCGAAACGGAAGATCAATTTGCACATTTTTTCAGCACCGTACAAGCGGTGGCAAGTCAACTCGGCCTTGCCGAAAGCGGCTATCGCGTCGTCATCAATACAGGTGCTGACGGTGGTCAGACGGTACCCCATTTTCATGCGCATATAATCGGTGGCAAAGCGTTAGGTTGGCCTCCGTTTGCAGATTGACAAATGCAGCGTCGGGGCTTATAATTTTAATTAGTGCAATTGCACCCCATAAGACTATTTGGAGGGAGGGATATCAATGTCTGAAATCAGAGTTAAAAAGGGCGAGTCTTTCGATAGTGCTCTTCGCAGATTTAAACGTTCCTGCCAAAAAGCCGGGGTTCTTTCTGAAGTGAGAAAACGCGAACATTATGAAAAGCCGAGCGTTCGTCGTAAAAAGAAATCGGAAGCGGCCAGAAAACGTAAATTTAAATAACGAGAAGGTGAAAGTTGATGACCATTCAAGAAACCCTGCAGCGTGACATGAAAGAGGCCATGAAGGCCAAAGAAGATGGCAAGCTTGCACTCTCGGTCATCCGCATGGCTCGCGCCGCGATTAAAAATGCTGAGATTGACAGTTCTGAGCCTTTAGCAGAAGAAGATGTCATAGGTATTTTAGCGAAAGAAATGAAACTCCGGAAAGATTCTTTGGCGGAGTTTGAAAAATCGGATCGTCATGATCTGATTACGCAAACTAAAGCAGAGATTGAAGTATTGAGTCGCTATTTACCGCAGCCTGTCAGTGCAGAAGAAGTGGGTAACATTGTTGCCGAAACCGCTTTCCAATTAGCACCTGAAGAACGAAATATAGGGACTTTGATGAAGGCTGTTATGCCTCGGTTAAAAGGCCGGGCAGATGGGAAAGTAGTCAACCAAGCTGTACGTGAGTGGTTGGCCAGCAATAAATAGAATATTCGGTCAATGGGGACCTCAACTCGATATCGTGTTGAGGTCTTTTTATTGAGGAGGAACCAAATGAACATGTTACGTGATGAAGAACTTCTTTATGTCATTCCCGCAGGCAAATACGGTAAAGAAGGTGTACTTTCGTTATTAGCACAGTACCCTGAAATTCAATATGTTTCCATTGTCGGGATTGATATGGCCGGTAACGATACCGATGAACGTATTCCGATTGAATTGTTTTTTAAAAATTATAACGACTTTTTCTCCGGTGATGCAGTGCAAACCGATGGTTCATCGGTGGTTCTTCCCACGATTGCTACACTAAATAATGCCCGAATCGATATGATTGCCGACCCAGACGTAAATTGGGTGGTCGACTACAATTACGATCATTTGGATCCACAAACGGGAAAGCCGATCGGGACACTCCGCATTCCGGCTTTTTTGATCCACAATGGAGAAATGGTAGATGCCCGTTCGATCTTGAAACGCAGTATTGCGTATGTTGAACAGGAGATTTTAGAGTTACTTTCGACGCATACGGTTCCGGGTATGGAGCACGTTAATGTTAAAGAAATTGACGAACTTTTATTTACCACAGCGACCGAACTTGAATTTTGGGTAAAAACGCCGAGTCAGCCGATCGACAGCCGTGCATTATCGGTTTCGCAGCGCATGAAAGAGCAATACTGGCAACGAACCCATGGAGCGGTTCGCACTGCAATGGAAGAATCCATTGAGTTGTTGAAAAAATTAGGCTTACAGCCTGAAATGGGTCATAAAGAAGTGGGCGGTGTAAAACCGCGCATTGATGACAACGGGCGCCTTATAAACATTTTGGAACAGTTGGAAATCGACTGGAAATTCTCGTCCAATCCACTGCAGACTGCTGATAACGAACTGGAAGCGCGTATTATTGTTCGTGAAACATTTCGCAAACACGGTTTAGAGGTCACTTTTAAAGCGAAACCGATCCACGGTGTTGCCGGTAGCGGTAAACATACACATATCGGACTGTCTGCAAAAATGAAATCGGGCAAAGTAATCAACTTATTTGCGCCGAAAGATATGAAAGAAGACTTTGTCAGCGTACTCGGTTACGGTGCGATCATGGGCATTTTGAAAAACTACGAAGCAATGAATCCGTTTATCAGCTCCACAACGGATGCGTTAAATCGTTTACAGCCGGGCTTTGAAGCACCGGTTTGTATTGTTACATCCCTTGGTCAGGCGCCGGCGATTCCGTCGCGAAATCGCACCATTTTAATCGGTTTAATCCGTGACCTTAAGAACCCGCTGGCCACTCGCTTTGAATTGCGTGCACCGAATCCGTACACGAATACATATACTTGCATTGCCTTGTGCTACCTCGCCGCACTGGACGGTATTAAATATGCGGTGAAGAGCGGTAAAACAACCGATGAGTTGTTGGCAGAATTGTCGAAAGCCCCGGGAGATGACGCCGATTACTTGGAAAAAGATCGGGCGTATCGCAGTGAAGAAGATGTCTTTGAAATGTTCACCGAAGAGGAACGTCAGCATCATTTCTCGCGTCCGCCGGCAACCGTTTGGGAAAATATCAAAATGTTGCGCGAGAATCCTGGTAAGCAGGAGGCTTTAGCGGCAGGAGATGCGTTCTCGAAGCGACTGATGGAATCGTTCTTGACCGGGGTCATCAACCGTTGGAAACTGGAATTGCACAATCGCATTATTGATGAAGCAATGTACCGTTTGTGTTCGTATAAAGAATTACCGGCGGATAATGAGTTGGATCGTAAGCGTTGGGAAGAAATTGTTTCCCGTCGTAATGAACTTGCGAAAGACGATATCGGAAAAAAGAGTATTTTTACACAAATTCGCTCGTTGTTGGTGGAAGGCGATTATGATCAGGCCTCTGCAATGCAGATTGAAATGGATAAAAAGTTGCAGGAGCTGGATGATCTTTACCATACGTACAAAGAAAATATTTTTTAGCATTAAAAAGAAGCCGGGGCAGCGCCTCGGCTTCTTTTTAATAGATGCATAAGGAATATGTTACAATAACTGTACGTAAGGAGTGAATAATGAATTATCGACAATTTTTCAAACGGTTTTTATGGCCGCATTTTCCGGTCTACTTTTTGGGTATTCTACTTTTAATTGCAGTAGATGCATTGCAATTATGGGTGCCCAAATTACTGGGGGCCGCGATAGATGATATCAGTTTAGGGAAGACACATCTTGCCAGCTATGTGGGCAATATTTTGCTGTTGGGGCTGGTAATTTTA
>NZ_CABSTC010000021.1:0-19417 GCF_902480485.1 uncultured Negativicoccus sp.
TCAGTGCGAGTATTATGCATTGGAAGGGGTAGCGCAGCTTTTGCAGACGATCCGTTCGGTTTCGGGCAACTGGAATCCGAGTTTGCATTTGGAAGGCGTTGTATTGACGATGTTTGACGGTCGCACCAATTTGTCTTTACAGGTGGCCGATGAAGTCAAAAAACATTTCGGCGAAAAAGTCTACCGCACGCTGATTCCGCGCAATGTGCGATTGAGTGAAGCGCCGAGCTACGGCGAGCCGATCATTCTTTATGACGGCAAATCCAAAGGTGCGGAAGTGTATCGCGAATTGGCGCAGGAGGTGTTGCGGCGTGGTTAAAAAAGGTATGAAGCTGGGCCGTGGCCTGGATTCGTTGCTTCCTGGTAGCGAATCGGTGGCGCAAAACGCGGTGCAGGAAATTGCGCTCACGGAGATTGTGCCGAATCCGCAGCAGCCTCGCCAGGAATTTGCCGAAAATGAACTGAATGACTTGGCCGCGTCGATTAAAGAGTACGGCATTATTCAGCCGTTAATCGTGATGAAGGTTGGGGACGGCTACCAACTGGTCGCGGGGGAACGGCGTTTGCGCGCCGCTAAAATTGCCAAGCTTCGCACCGTGCCGGTCGTCATTCGCGATTACGACGATGCCGCGTTGGCAGCCGTCGCGTTAATCGAAAATTTGCAGCGTGAAGATTTAAACCCGATTGAAGAAGCGGCGGCGTACTATCGTTTGCGTGATGAATTTTCTTTGACGCAGGCGCAGATTGCGACTAAAGTCGGCCGCAGCCGTCCGTATATTACCAATATGATGCGGCTTCTCCAGTTGCCGGATTTTGTGCGGGAGCTGTTGGCGCGTCGCGAACTCACTGTCGGACAAGTGCGGCCTTTACTGGTGGTAGAGGATCCGGATGCGCAGGTGCGCTGGGCGCAAAAAATTGTAGCGGAAGGTTTAAGCGCGCGTCAGGTAGAAGCGTTGCTCGCGAAAGCCAAAACGCCGGCCGTAAAACCTCCGAAACAGAAAAAAGCAAAAAAATCGGATGCGAACGTCGATGCTTATCTCCATGCGGAAAGTGAAGAACTGACCTTATTGCTCGGAACGAAAGTGGACATTACCGCGCAAGGCAGCGGCAGTAAGACGCATGGTGAAATTCGCATTCCGTATGCGAACTGGGATGAGCTGGAACGGCTTTTGACCTTATTGAAATAATGTTTCACGTGAAACAGGAGGAAGTATGGCTTGGTTGACGGAGACGACGGGTACGATTATGCTCGGCGTATTAATCGCCCTGCTCGTTATAGTATTAGTTTATGTACTCGTTTTATATACGCAAATGCGTCAATTACGACAAAAATATAATCTTTTCATGCGCGGCGAAGACGGTAATACCTTGGAGCGTAAACTTGCGACGGAAGTTCGTGAATTGCGCGAACTGGGCGCATCCATCAGCGCGATGGGCGCGGCGCAGGAAAATCTTTCGCGTGTACAACATGCCGCATTACAGCAAATCGGTTTTGTTCAGTACAATGCCTTTGCCGCCAACGGTCAGCAGGACAGCTTTTCACTGACTATGCTTGACGGCCGAGGTAACGGGGTCACGGTGTCCGCGATCAGCGGCTCGGAAGAAACGCGCGTCTACGCGAAGGAAGTTCGCGCCGGCCGCTATTTATCCCGTCCCAGCAGAGAAGAAGAAGACAGCTTGGCACGTGCGCTTGAACGGGGCGGCGGACCGGAGAAAGGAACGGTATGAAATCATTCCAAACGTCCGACACCGTCACGTGGACCATGCGCAAAAAATGGTTTTATACTTTGGTGGTGGCGGAAATCATCGTGTTGCTTGCCGCGTTAACGATGATCGGTTGGGGATACTACCAGCATTGGGAAGTGGATCGGTTGCGCGAGGAAAATGAGCTGCATCAGCGGCAGGTAGAAATCGCCAACCAAAAACTGACCGAGCTGCAAACTAAAATGCAGCGTTTAGATGCGTTGGATGCGGAAGTACGTCAAATGATCCAAGGCTCGCAGGCGGGAACCGCGCCGCAAGGCGACGGCGGTACCGTAGCGCGTGAGCCGGCAGCGACGCAGGCGGTAACGCCGGGGGCGCTGTTGGAACGCATTACCGCGCTTTCCACGCATGCCGAGCAGCGCTTCAACTCGCTTGTGATGTTACGGCAATCGTTGGCGGAAGGAATTGACCTTACGCCCGTATATCACCCTATACCGAATGACGGCGCGACCAGTGATACGCCCTCGATTTGGCCGGCGCAGGGATATGTTTCCAGCAGTTTCGGTTGGCGAAACGATCCGTTCGGCGACGGCATCGGTTTTCATGAAGGGGTAGATATCGCCGGCGATTACGGCTCTCCGATACAGGCCACCGCGAACGGGACCGTCACCGCGGCGGGTTGGGCCGGCGGCTACGGCTATATGGTGGAAATCACGCACCCGGGCGGCATCGTCACGCGTTACGGACATAACTCGCTGATTATCGCCGAAGTCGGCGACAAGGTGCAAACAGGCACCGTAATTTCATTCATGGGCAGCACCGGGCGCAGCACCGGCAGTCACGTTCACTACGAAGTACGTGTTGATGGCGTACCGGTTGATCCGATGTTGTTTTTACCGACAAAAAAGTAAAGACCGCTTTGCGGTCTTTTTTTATTGCTCAAAATACGGTGGGAAAATTTTTCTGTTTTTATTTCCGGTCGGTCATTTTTTTTGACATGGTGCCGGCGTAATTTTTATTTTGAAAATTTTATACTTCAAGGAAATGAATTAAAAAGTTTTTATGACGCGCGCCAAACAGCCGACGAAAAATTTTCGTGAAACCGACACATGGCTGCAAAAATGAAAGGCAAAATAAGGAAAGAAAATAAAATTTGAATAGCAGAAGATACAAAACAGACAAAAAGGGAAAATAAATGTAAATTTTGCGCATTTTACGGCAGCGATGTGAAACCGTATGCTGCTGAAAAAAGTGACGGCAAAAAGGAGAGCGTTTTTTCGAGATGCCAGAAAAAAGAGTATACGAAAAATTGAATAGGCTATGCTAATTTTAAAATCGTGTACATGATATTGCGATGAAAGCAAGCTGTTTTTGTATTTTATTTTTGCATCATTTTTCAGGAAATAGCAATGACCTCCCTAACGGCAGGAGTTTTGCAAAAAATTCTAAAATACGCCGTTGTTTTTCTGTATACAAAATACCAAAACCCTGCAAAATGCTTGTAAATTAGGTGTTGACCGAGGTATTTACGGATAATATAATAAATCGCATAAGAAGTATACCTTTTAATCATGATTGGGAAAGGTAGGAGGATGCCCATGCAAACAAAGTGGCGGGCGCTGATTATCAGCGCGCTCGTCGGTACGATTGCGTTGGTCGGTATGACCGGCTGTCAGCCGAACCGAAGTCCGAAGAATGATCATTTAGTGACGATCGGCAGTAATTTGGAAATGACCGGTTCGAACGCCAGCTTCGGCACATCGACGGTCAATGCCATGCAAATGGCGATCGATGAAGTGAACAGCGCGGACGGAATTCTCGGCAAGCAAATTCAGCTGATCGCGCTTGATAACCGCAGCGATGTCGCCGGTTCGAGTGATGCGATGTTTAAGCTGTTAGACGCGGGCGTGGTCGGCATCATCGGTCCGGATACAAGCTCGAACGTTATTGCGGTGGCGCCGATGGTGGCGGAAAATAAAATTCCGCTGATCAGTCCGAAGGCGACGCATCCGGCGGTTACGATCGATCCGGCGACGGGCAAGGTGCGGGAGTATGTGTTCCGCGCGACTTTCATTGACTCTTACCAGGGACGCATCGCCGCTGAGTTCGCTTACGGCGACTTGGGCGCGCGAAAAGCGGCGATTCTGGTCGATAATGCGAGTGAATATGCAATCGGTCTGGCGGATTTCTTTACCAAGAGCTTTACGGCTGCCGGCGGTACGGTCATCGCCAAAGAAGCGTACCTGCAAAAAGACGTGGATTTCAAAGTCACGTTGACGAAGTTGAAAGCGCAACACCCGGACGTTTTGTTTGTGCCGGGCTACTACCAGGAAGTGGGCATGATTGTTCGTCAGGCGCGTGAGATCGGCTGGAATGTGCCGATCGTCGGCGGTGACGGTTGGGATTCGGATAAACTCGTGGAAATTGCGGGCGCTAAAAATCTGAACAATACCTACTACACCAACCATTACTCGCCAAATGATACGGATCCGGTGCTGCAACAGTTTATCACACGTTATGAACGTCGTTTCGGATATAAACCGGATTCCTACGCGGTGCTCGGGTACGATGCGACACGGCTCTTGCTCGAAGCCATCCGGCGGGCGCAGTCGACCGATCCGCATAAGATTCAGCAGGAACTGACGCAGATGCAGGATTTCAAAGCGATCAGCGGTAAAATTTCCATCGATGCCGATCACAATACCGTTTCGAGCGGTGTGGTCATTCAGCTGGTGGACGGCGAACGACGTTTCCTGAAGCGAATTCAGTTGAGTCAATAGTTATAAAACTAAAAAACAAGGGGGTAAGAACATGAAACAATGGCAAAAGAAAGTAGCGGCAGTGATGATGGCAATGGCCACAATCGGATTGATTGCCGGTTGCGGCGGCGGTGACAAAAAAGCGGCGGCCGATACGATTAAGATCGGCGCGAACTTGGAAATGACCGGTAACCAGGCTTCCTTCGGTCAAAGCTCCGCGAACGCGATTAAACTGGCGGTGGATGAAATCAACAAAAAAGGCGGCCTCATGGGTAAGCAGGTCAGTCTGCAAGTAGGTGACAACCGTTCGGAAGCGGCCGAAGCCACGACACAGATGCAAAAACTGATCGATGACGGCGCGATTGCCACGATTGCTCCGGATACCAGCTCGAACGCGATTGCGGCGTCCGCGATCAATTCCTCCGCCAAAGTTCTCGGGATCAGCCCGACGGGATCGAACCCGCGCGTGACTTGGGATGATAAAGCGAATAAAGTGCGCGATTTCATGTTCCGTTCCACCTTTGTCGACTCGTTCCAGGGCAAAGTCATGACGAGCTTTGCGTTGAAACAGCTGAACGCGCAAAAAATAGCGATTCTTGTCGATAACTCAAGTGATTACTCCAAGGGTTTGGCTAAATTCTTCGAGGAAGCGTTCACGGCCGCCGGCGGCACGGTTACCGGTACCGAAGGATTCCTGCAGAAAGATACCGATTTTAAAGCGACGCTGACAAAAATTATTGCCAGCGATCCGGATGCGATTTTTGTACCGGCGTATTACCAGGAAGTCGGCCTGATCATTAAACAGGCGCGTGAAATGGGTTACACGAAACCGATTTTGGGCTCGGACGGTTGGGACAGCGCGAAGTTGGCGGAAATCGCCGGCGCGCAAAACTTGAACAATACGTATTTCAGTAACCACTATGCCGTTGATGAAAACAATAAAAAAGCGATGGATTTTGTGGCGGCCTATGAAAAAGCCTACGGTGTGAAACCGGATGCGTACGCGGCGCTCGCTTACGATGCGATGTACATGATCGCGGATGCGATTACTCGCGCGAATTCGGTAGAACCGGAAAAAATTAAAGATGCGATGGCCAAAACGGAAAACTTTGAAGGGGTTTCCGGTAAGATGCACATTGATGAACGCCATGACACGATCAAAGGTGCGTATATTATGACCTACAAAGACGGCGCTCTGAAGTTCCTGTCGAAGGTAGAACCGTAAGCAAGAAAACGTAACGCGCAGCGTTCATCGCTGCGCGCTGCCTCGTAGTAGCAGTAAGGAGGGGAAGGAATGGAGTCCGCTTGGTGGGTACAGGCGATTCAGCAGATGATTAACGGCGTTTCGCTGGGCAGTATTTACGCGCTGATAGCGTTAGGCTATACGATGGTGTACGGTGTCATGCGCCTCATCAACTTTGCCCACGGCGATATCTACATGCTGGGGGCCTACGTCGGCTTTTTTGCGACGACAGCGGGGCAAATGTCATTTTTTCCCGCGTTGATCACCGCGATGGTGGTCATGGCTATTGTCGGCGTAGTCGTGGAGAAAATCGCTTATCGGCCGATGCGGAACAGCCCGAAAATCGCGCTGTTGATTACGGCGATCGGCGTCAGTTTGCTGATCGAATATACGACGATGTTTTTCCTGACACCGCAACCGCGGACGTTTCCGCCGGTGTTTGAGAATACGACATACAATCTCGGACCGATCGTGGTCAGTTTGCAGCAAATCGTCATTTTGGTGTCCGCGCTGGTGCTGATGGCGTTATTGACCTACATTGTGCAATACACGACGATGGGCAAAGCCATGCGCGCCGTTTCGTTTGATACGGAAGCGGCACAGCTGATGGGCATCCATGTCGATCGCGTCATTTCGTTTACGTTCGCGTTGGGTTCGGGTCTCGCCGGCGCGGCGGGCGTGCTCGTCGGCGTCTACTACAACTCGATTGATCCGCTGATGGGCATCATGCCCGGTCTGAAAGCTTTCGTCGCCGCCGTTTTGGGCGGTATCGGCATCGTGCCGGGCGCGATGTTCGGCGGTTTGATCCTCGGTGTCGTGGAAGCGCTCGTGAGCGGTTTTATTTCCTCGACATTCCGTGATGCGGCGGCGTTCGGTATCCTCATCTTAATTTTGCTGGTTAAGCCGACCGGCTTACTGGGCAAAGTGGAAGGGGAAAAGGTGTAATGATGATAGCAAAAAAACGCAAATACGACGCCCTTTGGTGGGTGTTGGCGCTCGCTCTTTACGCCGTTTTCTACTTCCTCGTCGAAGAAAAAGTTTTGCCGAATTTCTGGCGGCTGCAGGTGGTCGTGATTGCGATCAACATTATTATGGCGGCGAGCCTGAACCTGATTAACGGCATCACCGGTCAGTTTTCGCTCGGTCATGCGGGCTTTATGGCGGTGGGCGCGTATGTCTCCGCCGTCGGCACCGTCTTTTATGACTGGCCCTTTGCCGTGAGTCTGTTGGCGGGCGGTCTCGCCGCGGCGGCGATCGGTTTTCTGATCGGTATTCCGACGTTGCGGTTGGACGGGGACTACCTGGCGATTGCGACGCTCGGCATGGGAGAAATTATCCGCGTTTGCATTTTGAATATCGAAGCGATCGGCGGCGCGTCCGGCATGACGGGAATTCCGAAAGAAACCACTTTTTCATGGGTGTTCCTGATGATGTTGGTCACGTTGTACGTGCTGAAAAATATGATTAACTCGACCTACGGTCGCGGCTGCATCTCCGTGCGTGAAAATGCGATCGCCGCGGAAGCGATGGGAATCCACACGACGCGCTACAAAGTGCTTGCATTTACAATCGGCGCGCTGTTTGCCGGACTGGCGGGCGGACTTTTCTCGCATTACTTTTCCATCGCTCACCCGTCGAGCTTTACGTTCCTGAAATCGTACGACTACCTCACCATGGTCGTGCTGGGCGGTCTCGGCAGTATGACGGGTTCGGTGGTCGGCGCGGTGATGCTGACATTTCTCACGGCGGCGCTTTCGGATTATCCGGAATTCCGCATGATCATTTACGCGCTGATGCTCATTCTCTTGATGATGTTCCGGCCGCGGGGCCTGTTCGGCAACCAGGAACTGACCTCGTTCCTGCCGAAGTGGGGCAAGGGAGGTGACCGCCATGGCGCTCTTAGAAACGACTAGTGTCGCTAAAATTTTCGGCGGCATCAAAGCCGTGCAGGATTTTACGATCCATATTGACGCGGGCGAATTGATCGGCCTGATCGGTCCGAACGGCGCCGGAAAAACGACGGCGTTTAATCTCTTGACCGGCGTGTATCGTCCGAGCATGGGCGAGATTCGCTTTGACGGACAGTCGCTGGTCGGTAAAAAACCGTACCAGATTACCGCGGCGGGGATCGCGCGAACGTTTCAAAACATTCGTCTTTTCGGCGATCTTTCCGTACTGGAAAATGTCAAAATCGCCTGCAATTTGCACGCGCGTTATACACTTTTGGAAAGCGTATTGCGCGTCGGCCGCTACGGTCGTGAAGAAGAAGCGATCGAAGCGCGGGCGTTACAATTATTACAACTTTTTAATCTTGACGCCAAACGCGACGAACTGGCGCGCAACTTGCCGTACGGTGAACAGCGCCGTCTCGAAATCGCGCGCGCGTTGGCGACCAAACCGCGTTTACTGCTTTTGGATGAGCCCGCGGCGGGGATGAATCCGCAGGAAACGGCGGAGCTGACGCAATTAATTCGGCGCCTGCGTGATGAATTTTCCCTGGCCATTCTTTTGATTGAACACGATATGGGTTTGGTCATGCAACTTTGCGAACGGATTTATGTACTGGACTACGGTAAAATTTTAGCGCATGGCGTGCCGGATGAAATTCGCCACAATCCGGACGTTATCAAGGCGTATTTGGGAGCGGAGGCATAAGATGCTCGAAGTCAATGACATTCACGTGTACTACGGTGCCATCCATGCCCTGAAAGGCGTGAGCCTATCCGTGAAGGAAGGACAGATCGTCGCTCTCATCGGGGCCAACGGCGCCGGCAAATCCACGACGCTTCGGACGATTTCGGGCCTGCTGCGGCCTAAGGTCGGCGACATCACATTCGAAGGCGAAAGCATCACGAAGAAAAACGTGCAGTCGATTGTCCGCAGCGGGATCAGTCAAGTGCCGGAAGGGCGCCGCATTTTCGCGCCGCTTACCGTTCTGGAAAATCTCGAACTCGGCGCGTTCACACGCAAAGATAAAGACGGCGTCGCTCACGACATGGAATTGGTTTTCAAACGCTTTCCGCGTCTGGCGGAACGTAAAAAACAGTTGGCGGGTACACTTTCCGGCGGTGAACAACAAATGCTCGCGATGGGGCGTGCGTTGATGAGCCGACCGCGACTGCTGCTTTTGGACGAACCGTCCATGGGGCTTTCGCCGTTATTCGTCAAAGAAATTTTTGATATCATTCAGCATATCAATGAGCAGGGCACCACGATTTTGCTCGTCGAGCAAAATGCGCATATGGCGATGTCGATCGCCGATTACGCATACGTTCTGGAAACCGGTAAGATCACATTGGAAGGACCGGGTCAGGAACTGATGCAGAGCGAAGCCGTACGCGCGGCGTACCTCGGAGGCTGAACTAAAAAAAGACCGTTTCACGTGAAACGGTCTTTTTTTGATGCGTCTTACCACATCGGTATGGGAAAGAGAAAGCGCGCCAGATAAATCACTGTCGTCAGCGTGAAACAACTCATGACGAACCCGAGCATGACGACTTGCGTGGCATAGCCGGGATAGTTGTCGAAGTCGACGGCGAACATGACGCTGTTGACGGCGCTCGGCACGGCGGAGAAAATCAAAAACACCTGCGAGGTCAGCGGATCGAAACGACCGTACGCGTAAATAATCGCGAGCGCAAAGAGCGGACCGAGAATCAGACGGGTAAAAATCGCGAGCCACACATCGGGGTTGAACCAGGTCAATGTCGTGCGATGCAGCTGAATGCCCAGCGTCACCATCGCGATGAACGGCAATGATTTCGCCGCCATGGAAAGCATCGGCCAAACGAACCAGGTGTCTACCGGAAGCGCCAGCCATTTGCAAAAAATGACGCCGAAAATGACGTACAATGTCGGCATATGCAGGACCATCAACATCGCGTCGCGCGCCGTCATGCGCCCCTTGCCGGCCAAGTACAGGCCGATGGTGTTGACGGAAACGTTCATCAAGATCAAAAGCACGGTGATGGCGGCCATCGCGGCATCATGATACGGCGCTTCCGGACCCTTGGTAAACGGCGGATTGGAATAGATCAACGTGATCATCGAGACGCCTACGTTACCGCAGTTGCTGAACATCGTGCCGACGCGAAACGCCTCCCGCATGCCGCTGTCGTAGCCGCGCAGCTTAGCAATGCCGGTGGCGAACAGACTGTGGAGCAGAAAAAGCAACGCGCCCGCCGCAAACAAAACCATCATGCCGGTATCGAACGGCATTAGGAAAATACTGCGGAAAATAAACGAAGGCAGGATAATATAAAACGTTAATTTGGTTAATGATTTGACATCAATCGGAAACATGCTGTCCAGCCAATAGCCAAGCGCGGCGATCCCAATCAGCGGCAACATGTTGTACACTAAAATATGAATAATTTCCATCGTTGACTCCCTTATTATTGTTAGAATATCACAAAATAAGAAAATGTGGGCGACGTTCGCACGACAGGTCAGCGCATATGGTAAAATAGATAAAGTATCATTACAGTGCGAAACTATTTTGACGGGTGCCTTTGTGGCACGGGATGGGATGACGAGGTGAGCGGGTGCAGTTAAAGAAAACGGTATGGCGGCTACGCGCGCAAGGCGGTTATGACAGGCCGCCTGTTTGGCGATTGCCGACAACGACAACGGTAACGGACGCGCTCTCGCAAACGATTCAAGGCGCGCCGACGCCTTCGCTTGCCGCGCTGCAGGAATCTTTTGCCGCGTATTTACAACGGCAGGGTGCAGCCGTTACGCCCGCGGCGATTCGCTTCGGTATTCGCAAAGAGGAATTGGCGACGCTTTGGGAGGCGGGCCACATTTTCGCCGTTACCGAGCCGGAGGCGCTGACTCTTTTTGATCGCCAGGTGGCGGAAGGTCATACCGGCGACTGGGACGCGGGTTACTATCGCGGCGTGGAATATATCAGCGGCTTTGATGAAATTGATTGGCGCATCGGTTTGCCGGCGCACGAACCGGGATTGCTGTATATCGCGCAGCCGTCGCTCGCGACGGGGGTCGCGCTGACCGCGCGCGATCAGTTGCGCTGGGTGCGTTACGCCGAGCAGTCGGGTCTGACGCTGATTGCCGATGCCAGCTTTGCGCCGTATTTACGTGAGGCGCAGTCGTTTTACGCGATCGACGGAGCCGCATCATGCGTGTTGACCGTGTATGATTTCGCCGCGCTCGGCTTGCCGGGTTTAACGGCGGTCGTCGTGCCGGATGAATTCGCGGCCGACCGCTCGGATCAACATGCGTATCCGGCGGCGGATGTTGTGCGCAAATATCTCGGCGCGCCCGATGTGTCGCCGTTGTTGCTCGCGGGATTGCACGCGTGGTTGAGTGACGCGGGGCAAAAAGAATGGAAAACGACATTGGAAACGTATGCCGCGCGCCAGAAAACGATTCGAGATGAGCTCGAGGCGAGCGGGATTCCCTATTGGGGTGAACCGACGTTACCGTATTTGTGGCTGGCGGCGCAGGATCTGCCGCGGCACGAAGCATTTGCCGCGACGGAACTCGTGGCGGGCGAAGTGTACGGCGGCGCGGGAGAAACCTTTGCGCAACTGCGCTTAACGCAGGCATAAAGAATAGAGTGAGGTAGGTATGAGTACAAATTTACAAGTAGGTATTGTCGGGTTACCGAATGTCGGTAAGTCGACGCTATTTAACGCGATTACCAAAGCGGGCGCAGAAGCGGCGAACTATCCGTTCTGCACGATCGAACCGAACGTGGGCATCGTGGAACTTCCCGACGCGCGACTCGATGTGCTGACGGAAATGTTTCAGCCGGAACGGCGCATTCCCGCCGTCATGCGCTTCGTCGATATCGCGGGTCTGGTGGCGGGCGCGTCAAAGGGCGAAGGCCTCGGCAATCAGTTTCTCGCGCATATTCGTGAAACGGACGCGATCGCGCAAGTCGTGCGCTGCTTTGAAAATGAAAATGTCACGCATGTGGAAGGTTCGATTGATCCGCTGCGCGATATTGAAATTATTATGACGGAGCTGGGTCTGGCCGACTTGGACGCGGTGGCGAAACGCCGCCAGCGAATTGAAAAAGTCGCGAAATCGGGCAACAAAGAAGCGAAAGCGGAACTCGATGTGTTGCTTAAAGTCGAAGCGTGTTTGAGCGAAGGCAAGCCCGCGCGTCTGGTGGAACTGACGCCGGAAGAGGAAGCGCTGATTCGCGAATTGAATTTGCTCACGCGCAAACCGGTACTGTATGTCGCCAACATCGGGGAAGATGAAATTTCCGATCCGCTGGCGAATCCGCACGTCGTGCGCGTTAAAGAATTGGCGGAGTCGGAAGGCGCGCAATGGGTCACGATTTCCGCCGCGATCGAAGCGGAAATCGCCGAGCTCAGCCCGGAGGAAGCGAAAGTTTTCCTGGAGGATTTGGGCGAGGAGGAAGCGGGTCTGGATCGTTTGATCAAAGCCGCGTACTCGCTGCTCGGCTTAATCAACTTTTTCACCGCCGGGAGCGACGAATGCCGCGCCTGGACCATTGTCGAAGGCACGAAAGCGCCGCAGGCCGCGGGTAAAATTCACACGGATATCGAACGCGGTTTCATTCGCGCGGAAATCGTTTCTTACGATGATTTGATCGCGGCCGGTTCGATGACCAAAGCGCGTGAAGAAGGCGTGCTGCGACTCGAGGGCAAGGATTACGTCATGCGCGACGGCGACGTCACGTATTTCCGGTTTAATGTATAAGTAAAAATTGGCTGCGCCGTCCGCGACATGGTTCGCGGGGCGGCGGCTGCAGTGATATTTAGCATGCGCCCATAGCTCAGGGGATAGAGCAGCGGTTTCCTAAACCGCGTGTCGGATGTTCGAATCATCTTGGGCGCACCAATCATTTTGGGAGGCATTATGAAACCTACGGTATTTCCGTTGGCGACGGATCGGGTTCGCGTGACCATGGAAGATTTGGCGCAGGCGATTGTGGAGGCGCGACGCTGTTTGCATTGCCCGCGGCCGACCTGCCGAACCGGTTGCCCGATCGGTAATGAAATCCCTCAATTTATCGCTGAACTGGCCGTCGGTAATATCGGCGCGGCGATTCGGATCATCAACGAACGCAGTAATTTGCCGTCCGTTTGCGGACGCGTGTGCCCGCACGAAAATCAATGCCAGGGGCATTGCATTTTAAATCGACGTCATCAGCCGGTCAAAATCGGTCTGATTGAAAGCGTTATCGGCGATGTGGCGAACGCCATGATGCTCAATACGCCACGCCGACTGCCGCGCAAAAAAGAAAAGGTGGCGGTCATCGGCTCGGGACCGGCCGGGCTAACGGTGGCGAACGATTTGCGCCAACTCGGTTACAATATCGACGTGTACGACAGCGCGGCCGAACCGGGCGGCGTGTTGTTGCACGGGATTCCTTCGTTTCGGATCAATAAAGCGGTCGTGCGCTTTGAAACGGAACGGCTCGCCGCCATGGGCGTGAAATTTCTTTGCGGCCAAACATTCGGCAAGGATTTTACGCTGGCGGATTTAGAGGCAGATGGCTATCAAGCTGTTTTTCTCGGCGTCGGCACGACGCAACCGCGAGATTTGCCCTTGCAAAATGATGATCTTCCGGGCGTGTTGCAGGCGATGGACGTGCTGCATGCGGCACAGGCGCTGGCGGATCATCAACTGACGAAAGAAGAATTTGTCATTCAGCGCGAGGATCGTGTAGTGGTGATCGGCGCGGGCAATGTCGCGATGGATGCGGCGCGTACAGCGTTGCGTGCGGGCGCGCGGAAAGTCACGGTCGCGTATCGGCGCACGCAGGAATTTATGGCCTGTCTGCCGTCGGAATATGAAGCGGCGGCGGCGGAAGGCGTCGAGTTCCGATTCTTGGCGGCGCCCGTCGGCGTGTCGGGGCATGAAAAAGTCGGCGCTTTTATCTATGAAGAGCAGGCGATCAATGACTTGGGCGAGCTGCACGGTACGGGCAAGCGCGAGGAAATACTTGCGGACAAAGTGATTATCGCGGTTGGGCACGTGCCGAGCACCTTGTTGCGGGCGAGTCTGCCGGATCTCGAAAGCGATCCCGCCGGCTATATTCAGGTGCGAAAAGAACCGTACTACGGCGCGACGAACCTGCCGGGCGTATTTGCGGCGGGCGACATCGTGCACCGTCCGGCGACCGTGGTGTTGGCGATGCGCGAAGCGAAAAAGACCGCGCAGGGCATGGCGGCCTATCTTGATAAGCTCGCCGCCACCGCCAAAGAAGCTTCCGAAGATAAAAAAGACGCGGCGAAGAATCCGAATACATCCGCGAAATAAAAGCATGAATCTGCACAAAGAAAACTGCTTCGAAAATAAAAGTTTTTCGAAGCAGTTTTTTGTGATATAATAAAAATCTGTGTTGTTACAATAAAATGCGTCTAAATACAACGAAACAAGTGAGTCGTTACGAATGAATAGAGTCACAGAAGAAAGAAGGAATACGATGGAATTATGGCGCAAAAACTTATATTATTTGGTCGCGGTACAGGTTTTAGCGGGGACATCGATTATCGGCTTGATTTCCTTTGTGCCGTTATTTGTACACGAACTCGGGGTGACGGATCCCGGCGCGGCCGGCATGTGGGCCGGTCTGATTACGGGTGTGACGAGTTTTACGGCGGCGCTGGCTAATCCGTATTGGGGCGCGTACGGTGATCGTAAAGGTCACAAACGAATTTTACTGCAAATTTTAGCGGCGCTTACGGTGGTGCTCGCGCTGATGTCATTGGTTCAGACACCGTTTCAGCTGTTGCTTCTGCGCGCGATTCAAGGCTGCGTGGGCGGCTTTATCGCAGCGGGTTTGGCGATGGTGGCGATCATCACGCCGGAAAAATATTCGACGTACGCGCTTGGCACGTACCAGACGGGAATCGTCCTCGGGGCGACGATCGGGCCGGTGTTCGGCGGGATTCTCGCGGATGTCATCGGCTACCGTGAAACGTTTCTCTGCTTCGCGGCGCTGCTCGCGTTGGGATACCTCGTGACGCGTCGATTTATTCACGAAGATTTTCAGCCGAAACCGCAAAAGGCAAAAGAATCCATCATTAAAAATGTGGGTTACTTTTTCTCTCTGCCGATTGTACGCTTGATGATGCTGATTCAATTTTTCGTCAATTTCGCATTGACCGGCTTGGGGCCGATTTTGCCGCTGTATGTGAAAGGCATGGTGGGCGATACCGCGGTGCTCGCGAGCATTTCCGGAATCATTTTGGCCATCGGCGGCGTCGCCAGCGCGACGACATCGCTCAACATGGGACGCATCATCCAATGGTTGAGTCATCGCGAAGTGTTGCTGATCGGCTCGTTTCTGGCGGGACTCTTTTTCATCGCGCAGTATTTCGCGCCGAATGTCTGGTGGCTCGGGTTGTTCCGTTTCTTCAACGGCGCGGCGATCGGTTGTTTGATGCCCAGCGCGAATGCGATCATCGCGCGCTCCGTGCCGGATGAAAAACGCGGTATCGCGTTCGGCGTCACGTCCAGTTTTTCCTTGATGGGCAACGTATTCGGACCGATGGTGTCCGGCTACCTGGCGATGACGTTGGGCTTGAGCTCGGTCTTTTGGTCGACCGCACTCGCCTTTTTCCTGATCACGGCCATGGTGTATACGCAATTGTCCGAAAAATATATCCAGAAATATTTTTAAACCGGAGAGATCTCCGGTTTTTTCATGCAAAAAAATAAAGCGGCTCGCGTCCTTTGCTATAATAAAACAAAGAGGAGGAGCTATGGCAGACGCAATCGAATTATGGCTCGGACGGGCCGGCAGCGGTAAGACGACGCGGTGTTTCAAAGCGCTTGCGGAACATGCGGCGGTGCACCCGCCCGAACGCTGCATTTTGCTGGTGCCCGACGCGGCGACGTACACGGTGGAGCGGGAACTCGCCGCGTATTTACCGGGGCGCGGCTTCGGCAATATCGAGGTACTCGGTTTCGCGCGGCTCGCGTATCGCATCTTTGATGAACAGGGCACGCAGGGCGGCAAAGGCTTGTCCGTGCTCGGTCGGCAAATTATTTTGCGGCGTTTATTGCTTGCGCACGGCGACGAATTTACGACGCTTGCCCGCGCGGCGCGACAACCGCATTTCACCGAAGTGTTTGACAACCAGTTGCAGGAATTAGGTCATTACCAGTTGGAGCCGGACGATTTGCGCCGGGCGGCAACCGAAGCGACGCCCGCGCTCGGTAATAAACTGCGGGACACGGCGTTGTTGGCGCAAGCCTATCAGGAATATCTCGCGGAGCATTTTCCCGATTATGAAGCGCAAACGGAAAATCTGTTGCGCGCTATTGAAACGTCGCAATACCTTGCCGAAGCATCCATTTGGGTGGACGGCTTCCTCGAATTTCTGCCGCGCGACTGGACCATTGTCGAGGCGGTCATGAAGCAGGCGAAACGTGCCGTCATGACGTTGCTTTTGCCGCCGGAAGATCCCTTGCAGGCGACGGCGCCGACATCGCTTTGGCACAGCTCCTGGAAAATTTACGAAGCGGCGCATCACGCCTTTGCGAAGATTACCGAAATCGGTTTGACGGACACACTGCGTTGGCCGCATTCGCAGCTGGGTTTGGCGGCGGAAAAAGTGACCCGCGGTGAGGCGAGCGAGGCGCCCGTCGACGGCTTGCACGTCACCGAAGCGGCGAATCGTGATGAAGAGACCGCGGCTGTCGCGACCGAAATCCAGCGGCTTGTGCGGGAAGAGAGTTACCGTTACCGCGATATCATTGTTTTGCTGCGGCATCATGACGCGTATACGGAGCGCTTGCGCCGCACTTTTGAGCGCTACGAGATTCCGTATTTTACGGATCGGCGGCAGGCGATGCGCCACGACGCGTTGGCGGTCTTTGTAAGCGCGGCGCTGACCTTGGCGGCGCAAGGTTACACCACGCCGCAGGTGCTGCGTTTGCTGAAAACCGGACTGCTGCCGGTGGCGACACGCGACGTGGAAGAACTGGAAATGTATTGCCGCGAGTTTGCGATCGGTCGCGGCGACTGGACCAAAGAGGAACCGTGGCAGCATCGCCGCATTCGCCGTCTGGAAGCGCCCGAGCCGGTGACGGAACGCGAGCAGGCGCGTTGGAATCGGGTCAACGGCGTACGCGCGACGCTGCAAGAATGGCTGGCACCGCTGGCGCAAGTGTTGCAAACGAAGGCGACCGTACGTGAAGTGGCGCTGGTTATGTATGATCTGCTCGCCCGCTTGCCGCTTGAAGCGGAATTATTAACGCATGGCGAAAATCTGACGGAAGAAATTTATCGCGGCCGCCAGCAGGTCTTGCAACGTATTTACGCGCTTTTGGATGAATGGGTCGAAGTCGGCGGCGAGGAAGTGTGGCCGGCACGAGATGTGGCGCGCATTTGGACGGATTTGCTCGCGGAGTTGAGTTACGCGTTGATTCCGCCGACGCTCGATCACGTCACTTTCACGACGATTGACCGCGGCTATCCGCTCAACGCGCGCGCGGTCTTTGTGCTCGGGCAAAATGAAGGCGTCTTTCCCGCGCGTCCGCAACCGTTGAGTCTGTGGTCGGATCGCGATCGTACGGAACTGGCGCGACTGGATTTGGCGTTTGGTACGGACTCGGTCACGCTCGCTTTGCAGGAACGGCAATGGCAATATTTGGCGTGGACGCGCGCCGAAGAAAAATTGTATCTGAGTTACGCGCGCGCCGATGAAGACGGCACCGCGTTGGAACCGGCCTTTTTACTGCGACGCCTGGTCGCGCTCGGTTGGACGGGTTCCATTCAGCCGGCCGTCAGCTCCTGTCCGGGGGATGGCTGGGTACGACCGCGCCAAAGTTTGGCGGGATTGCCGCAGGCGTTGCGCGAAGAATCGCCCGCGGAAGAATGGTTCGGCCTGTACGACTGGGCAATGCAACAGCCGGCGCATGAAGGCGCGGCGTACGCGTGGACGCGCAGTCTGTTCTACACGAATCGGGCGGCGGTGTTAGGTCCCGCGCTCAGCCGTAAGCTCTACGCGCCGCAAGGCACGTTTCACGCCTCGGTCACCGCGTTTGAAATGTATCGCGCTTGTCCGTTCCGCTTTTTCGCGCGCTACGGCTTGCATTTGGACGAACCCGCGCGCGGCGAATTGACCCCGGCGGATTACGGTTCGTACATGCACGCGGCGTTGCACCAATTCGGCGCGGAACTGCTGACGGAGACGCGTGAATTTCGCGATGCCGATTCGGCGGAAATCACCGATCGCAGTCGGGTTATTGCGGAACTTATCGCGCCGCGCGTGCAAAATGACCGCTTCGCGACGAATCCGTTTTACTCGTACATCCGCACGCAGCTGGATCGAACTTTGCGGGAAACGTTGACGCGTCTGGCGGAATGGTCGCAACGCGGCGAGTTCCAAACCGCCGGCTTGGAAGAAATGTTTACGTTGCCGGTCGGCAGTATCGGCGACACGGAATTTACATTGATCGGCACGATCGACCGGCTGGATTATTATCGCGATCCCGAAACGGGAAAGACGTACTACCTGATCATCGATTATAAAACGGGCGATACGAAGATTTCGCTCGGCGATTTGTACTACGGTCTGCGTTTGCAGCTGGCGACGTACTTGTACGCGGCGTTGCGGCGGGATGACGGCGAAGCGCTGCCGGCGGGCATTATGTATGTGTATGTGCAGGATGAGCGCGCCGATTTGAAGGCGCCGCCGCGCGATGACGCGACGATTCGCAAAGCGCTCAAGCAGCAATTGCAGACGCAGGGTTATTTCCTTTCGGAACGCGAAATTTTAGAAAAAATCGACAGCGAAGTCGGCGGTGAAATTTCCTTTTTGCCGATTCGTATTAATAAAGACGGCAGTCTGCGCAAAGATGCCAAGGCGGAAAACGCAGCCGCGATGCGGTTGATTGTCGCGTATATAGCGACGCTTTTGCCGCAAATCAGCGCGCAAATTTTAGCGGGACGGATCGATGTGATGCCCTATCGCCAAGGCAACACCGTGGCCTGCAAGTACTGTCCGTACCGCGCGGTTTGCGGGTTTGATCCGGCGCTTGCCGGCAACCGCTACCGCTACTTGCCGAGTTTGAATGATGAAGAAGCTCTGGAAAAAATGACCGCGACAGTCGCAAAGGAGACCGGCGATGCAATGGACAACTGAACAGGAAGCGGCGATCACGAGTCGTCGCCAAAATCTTTTGGTCGCCGCCGCGGCAGGCTCGGGTAAAACGGCGGTGCTCGTCGAACGCATCATCCGGCGGCTTTTGGATCCGCACGATCCCGCGGGTATTACCCGTATTCTCGTAATGACGTTTACGCGGGCGGCGGCGCAGGAGATGCGTACGCGCATCGGCACGGCACTCGCCGCGGCCGCCGCGACGACGCCTTCGGCGCACATCGATCGGCAATTGGCGTTGCTGGGGTCGGCGCAAATTTCAACGATTCATGCGTTTTGCCAGCAAATCATTCGCCAATATTTTTACCGTTTGGATTTGGACGCGGGCTTTCGTCAGGGCGGCGAGCAGGAGTTGGCGCTCGGGCGGCTGGAAGCCTTGGAGCAGACGCTGTTTGAAGCCTATGAAGAGGCGTCGCCGGAATTTTTGCAATTGGCGGATTTTTTCCGCACAAAAACGAATGACGCGCAACTGCGCGCCGCGGTGTTGCGACTGTACGAATACAGCCGCAGCATGCCGTTTCCCGAAGCGTGGTTGGAGGCGCTCGCCGCGCCGTATGCCGAAGCGGACTTGGCGGATCTGACGCCGCTTTGGGAAG
>NZ_CABSTC010000022.1:0-19228 GCF_902480485.1 uncultured Negativicoccus sp.
GAAAACGCGACCGCTCGGGCGGGTTCGTACCGTTCCGCCGCTTCCATCAAACCGACGGTACCCTCCTGCAAAAGATCCAGTATGGTCGCTTCCTGCAGCTGCCAGCGCATCGCTTCTTTGACGACCAGGGGCTGGTAATGCTCGATCAATGTCTGGCGGGCACCGCGATCCTGCTTTTCTTTATAGGCGCGCCACAAAGAAGCTTCCGTTTCGGGATCCAATAATTCAATTTTGGTAAGTTCCTGAAAATATTCTTTTAACATGGCACTCCTTTAGAATCGATACTGCCAGTTGCCGCCGATATAGTAATTATCTTCATTATTCAGCCACGCTTCCGCTTGGAAGTTTTGATTAATATCGTAACGGAAACCGGCGCTTTGCTGTTCGTTATTGACGCCGGTTGTCAGCACCAGCATAAAGTCGTCGAACAAGTATTTGCCGATTTGTAAGTTGTAAAAGCTTTGGTTGGCGACCGTGGATGTTTCAAAGGGATCGACCGAGCCGGTCGTGACCTGAACCATGTCGAGCCCCAACACATCCTGCAAGCGACTTTCGAGCGTACCGAAAACCAACACTTGCGCCGCCGAAGCCAAGACGGCGTTAGCATCCGCCCGGCCGAGGTCGTTGATATCGCCCCGCGTGTGCAAGGTAAGCATCGTGACAATTTCTTCCTGGCTCAATGCCGGTTCCGACGTAAGTTTCAGATCGAGCGCAGTAGGCAAGCCGTCCGCCTGCATATGAATGCGGTAACGATTAAATTTCGTCGTCGCCAGCACGTGCAGATTCGGCAAGAAGCTCTGCGTGCGATTGAAATCGGCCACGCCTTCCTCGACCTTGAATTTATTGCTCAGATACCGCAAGTACCCGTGGTTCACAACTACTTTGCCGTCAACATCCGGCGCCATGGTCGTGCCGCCGACGTGCAAATCGCCGGCCAATGTCAAATCATAGAGATAGCTGTTATAAAGACGTGTCTTTTCGCCGATGGCAACATTCACATCAAAGCCCATCGGGAATGTTGAACCGCTGTCCGCAAACGTCAGCGGAATATCGAAACGGGATTTTTCAATCCGCACATCGCCGGCAAGATACGGCATGCCCGCCTGTTGCGCAAGTTGTAAATGCGCCGTCAAAGGACCGGAGTAGTACGAGCTCTGCGGATTGATCGCGTCGGCGTCCAGCGTTCCTTCATAGCGCATATCGGTAAAGTCGGTCCAGCGAACTTCGCCCGCCGTGGTAAGATCGCCTCCGCCGATGGTCGTTTGTCCGCGCCAGGTGGCGGATTTACCGTTACATTTCAATTCCGCTTGAATATGTTCCAGCGGGCTTTTCATGGTTTCTATCGTCGCCGCACCGTCCGCGACAAAAATGCGTCCGTTGATGTGCGGATCCGCAAGCGTGCCGGTGACCGTGATGCCGCCTTTGGTTTCACCGGTCGCGGAAAGAACCGCCGGCGATAACGCGCGCAACAGTTCCAAATCCGCTTTATCCAAGCGAATTTCCAGGTTCATCGATTCATTCGACTGCGTCGCTCGTCCCGCTTTCGTTAACGCGGCGACCGGAACCTTACCGTACATGCTTAGTTGATACGGTTCACGTTGCAGCAAAGTCTGGTTCACTTCGATGATTTGATCGCGCATATTCAACAGGCCGATGAAACGATCAAAGGTAACGCCTGCAAATGCGCCGTTCGAAAGTTCGAACGACATATCCATCACCGGTGTTTTCGTCGGTCCGGTAAAGACCGCGCTCACATTCAAATTGCCCGTGAGATCAAGCGGTTGTCCCGCCAGCGCCGTGACGTAGGTGACATCGACATCTTTCGCCGCCACCTGCATATCGATTTCACCGTCGAGATCAGCCGTACCGGCGGCGGCGAGCACGCCCGCGCCGATCGGCATATGTAATTTGCGGATCGTCGCCACGCGATTAGCGTAGTCCGCATCGATTTCCGTCGTGCCGAAAGGTTTGCCGTCAATGCTGCCGTTTTCCAGTTTGCCATTGATACGCAAACTCGGGTTGGCAGCCGTCCCCTTGAGTTCGACATGCCCCGTCACCTGACCGGCCAAGTTGCCGTGCGGAATATTCGCCAAGCTCAAGAGGCGCGCAATATCCGCTCCGTCCACATCACCCGCACCGCGGAACACGCCGCCGTCCAAACAATACGTGCCGTTCAAACGGTAAACGCCGTCACGCTGCGTCAGCGTCGTATCCGTCAAGCCCACCACGCCTTCGCCGTAGGCCAAGTGACCGCGCAAACCGTCGATCGGTTCACCGTTAGCGTATAAATTATGGCCCCAGAAGTCGGCTTCCAGACGCAGATCGGCCGGTGTGCCGCGCAGCACCCCTTCGGCGGATACGGTTCCCGCCAGTCCGTACGTATTTTTTTCTCGCAGCACGCGATCAATATCGATTTCGCTGGCTTGCAGCTGAACATTCAACGCGTTCGGCGCGATCGTGCCTGACGCATGCAAAGTACCGTTGTACATCGAGGCCAGCGCCTCATCCAAATATAAAATATCGCCGTTGTAACGATAGCGGACGACTACATCCTGGTAGAGTTCGCCCAGCACCGAACCGTCCCAAAGGTGCAGTTCACCGCTCGCTTCCGGTTGATCGACCGTGCCGTGCACGGTCAGCGAATTGGTGGCCCAGCCGGTGGCGTCCAACGGCAAGTCGGCGGCATGCAGCAACGATTCCAGTCGAATGTTATCGCTTTGGACCGTAAGATCCAGCGCTTTCGCTCCGCCCAGCTGCGCGTTGCCGGAAACGACATGACCACCTTCGGCATCCTGCCAGACAAGGCGGTTTGTGGTAAACGTATCGTCGACGTACGCCACATCGCCGTGAATCGACGTATACGAAAGGCCGTGAATGGCGCCGTCACGCGCGCTCACCGTGCCGACGAATTGCGGTGCCGACACGCTGCCGGTAAGTTGTCCTGTAAGATCCGCCGCCCCCGACATAGTGACACCGGCCAAGCCGGAAAGATATGAAAGCGGTAAATGATGCGCGGCTACTTGAATGCCCTGCGGCGTATCCGTGTTGCCGAACGCCGTAAATGTGCCGTCACCCATAGTGCCGTTCAGATAATGCACCGCAAGCGCGCCCGCTTCATAGCGCAACGACGTGCGCAGCGAATCGGTCTTAATGCCCGCGCCGCTGACGCCCGTTCCTGAGCCGGTAAACGTTGCCAGCGCCATTTCCCCGTCATGAAGCTCGACCGCACCGCGACCGTTTATCGTACCGGCGTACGCACCGTCCGTTTCCGGAAGCTGCGCTAAATTAATATTTTCCGCCGCATATTCACCGGCGCCGGTATTTGTTGCAAAATTATAATAACCGCTGCCGCGGACTCGCCCGTCACCGATTCCCGCCACCACTTCCGGCAGGTTCACGACCTCTCCGCGATAGACAAACTTGGTGAAAACATTTTCCAACGGCGTCGCGCCATAGCGCCCCCGTTGCAGCATCGCGACGCCTTCCGCCAGCGGTGCCGCCACCGTGCCTCCCACGTGCATATTGGCCGCGACCGACCCATAAAGAGGCACATCGGCAAGCGCCGCCACTTCCGCGCCCGTCGTCGCCAAATGCAGATCCAACGCCGGATCATCATTAAGTAATATCGTACCGTTGGCCGTCAGCGGCTGCCCGTTCACTTGCGCCTGCATATCGGCAACGGACAGACGACGGGTCGCCAAACGCACGTCGGCCTTGGCGCCGGTAACTTTATACCGGTCGTATTGCAACGCTCCGTCACGTAATTCCGCGGTACCGTCATAGCGTAACCCGGTGGCGTCGGCACTGACGTTCAAATCCGTGTTGTGAATTTCACCCGCCTGCAGCGCGATCTCCGGCGCCGCATCGCGCAGCACGTAATTCGCGAGCGTGATCGGCAAGCGTTTCGCCGTCACGTGCGCGTTAAAATCGTCCGCCGCAGTATAGTTGCCGGTCAGCGTGACGGGTTCGTTATTATATAAAAATTTCGCTCGGCCGGTGACGGTCGGATAATCATTCAAATCCATCCCGCACGTGACATCGGTCAGATCGATGGTGGGATCATGTAAAAATTCCAAATGCGCCAAACCACGATTGATCATGATTTTGGCGCGCAAAGAGAACTCCGTCTGCGTTTCCTGCGGACGGATCAAATGGGCAATATTCCAGGAACGGTCCGGTTCTTCCCGCAACCAAACTTCCGGCTGTTCGATCGTAATGCCGTCAAGGACGCCTAAAGCGGCGCGCTTACCCATGGCATATTCGAGCGCCCGCCACAGATTCCAGCTGACTTCGATATCCGGAACACGCGCTACCGTGAGCCCCTTGGCATCGGTTACCGTCGCATTTTTCACATGCGCGTTCCCGGCCCAGTCTATATCCAGTTTGTCGTAACGGACTGTACCGTTGACGGTTGTCGCCAAGGCTTCGTCCACGAGGGCCGGCGCTTGCTCGAGTACTGTCGGTTTGACATAGAACTCGAACGCACCCGCTCCGATGGCGAGTGCCGTTGCCCCCGCCAATAGCAAACGTCGCACGGACATGCCTCCTCGCTAGTGTCCATGTATTGTTTTACAAAATTATTTTTCCGTTTCTTGCTTATGCGTCGCCAGGATGGCTTCATCATTGCTCAGCGTAATCGGTTCGACCGGCGCAATGACATTCCCTTTTTCATCGTAACGTACGACGGCCGGTACGCCCATCGCCTGTTCCAAGCGGGCAAGACCCGTATTGTAATCGTACAGCGCGGTGATGTAATTCGTGCGCGCCTGATCCAACGCGAGTTGCGCATCCAGGACATCCAAGTTGATGCCGACGCCGGCACGATAGCGGATGCGCGCGATCTTGTACGCTTCCCGCGCCTGCTCTACCGCCTGCGCGGTGGATTGAATCCGTTCTTCCGCGCTGCCGATATTCAAGTAGGCCTGCGTCACATCCAATTCGATTTGGCCGCGCGCCTGCAGATAGGTTTCTTCCGCCGCGGCAAGGTCCGCTTTCGCGCCCTTTACTTTTCCCGTAGTGGCGCCGCCGTCATAGAGCGGCCAGCTCACGCCGCCGGCGACTTTCCAGTCTTCATTTTCAAAGCCCGGGAAATCTTTGTCCTGCCAGCTCATGTTGGCCGTCAACGCGACGGTCGGTTTATTGCCGGCCTTCGCGACATTCAATTTTTCTTCACTGGCTTTGACATTCAATGCCGCCTGCTGCAATTCCCAACGATGCGCCAGTGCATAGTCGATCGCCTGCGCGCGCTGAATCGTAATCGCGCGGTGCGGCAACTCATTGGTGTCCGGTACGACCGTCGTAACCGTCGGCAGACGCAACAGATTGCTCATGTTGGCGCGCGCGAGTTGCACGGCGTTTTGCGCTTTAATTTGTTTTTCCCGCGCATCCGCTAAGGCGACTTCAGACGAAAGCACGTCGATCCGCGCCACGACGCCCGCGTTATAAATCTGCGTAACGTTTTTGACATGCGCCGTCAGATTTTCCACGGCGGTGTTGGCGATATCGGCAAAATGCTGCGCTTCCATCAACTGATAGTAGCCTTGTGTGACTTTATATTTCAAATCCGCTTCTTCTTTATAGATGCCCCACTCCGCCGCGTCACGGCCGTAACGCGCCGCCGCTACCGCGCTTTCGACACGACCGCCCGTCCAAATCGGCCAAGTAACCGAAAGCGTGTTTTGAAAACCGCGATCCTGCGCAAATGTCATCGGTACCGTTTGCGTTGTGAGACCTTTATATAAGTCCGTTTTTTTCAAATCTTCGAGCGTCATATTGACCGCCGGATTCACCTGCTGCAACGCGTTCAGTATCGTCTGCGCGGTCGCGTCGACTTTAGCGGCATGCTCCGGTCCGAGCGGACGCGGCACAGCTACCGTCTGGCTTTTTTCTTTAAATTTCGAAGCACCAAACTGGAAATCAATGCTCGGATTCTTTTTGGCCGCTATTTCGCTGATGGCCGCATTGGCCGCTTGCCATTTCGCTTCCGCGATATGCACGGCATAATGATTGACCACGGCGATCTGTACCGCTTCCGGCAGGGACAGCTTCAGCGTCTGCGGCGCCAGTTCTTCCTTCGGATCGACGAGCGACGGAACGTTTTCCTGTTGCAACGCGTCCGTCGTATTGACGATCTTCGTCGTCGCTGCAAGCGGATCCTGGGCCGCAAACACCAATCCTTGACCCACTAAAGTGGCAGCCGCGAGTACCGCGGCAATTTTCGCATAGTTCATGTTGATCTCCTCTTACTCTCTACACTTTTAAAAGGTGTGGTTGACACCGAAATAGTAACCGCCGTTGGTCGCGCTTTCCGGGAAAATCGACTGGACGACAGCCGACCAGTCCTCCGCCACCGGCCAACGCGCGCGCAACCGGTATTCGGGATCATCTAAATTATACGCATCGACCGTGAACAGTCCTTTACCGATCTCATAATCAGCCCCCGCTCCGACCTCGCCGCGAATCAAACCGGCTCGTAGCGACCAGCGTCCGTTATGCTTGCCGTATTGCAAGTTGGCCAGCGTACCTTTACCGATATCTTCCGCGCCGATCAGGCCGAACGTATTTTCGTTACCGATGCGCCAATTGGCGTTCAGTGATGTTTTATGCTTGTCCGTATTATATAACATCTCGACTTCGCCGGGCATGGTGAGCGACGACCGTTGGATTCCGCCGATGCGACCGGAAATCCGTCGCGCGTTTTCACTCGTCACGCGAAAGTTTTCCGCGGTCGCCCGTAAATCATCGGTTAATTTACCGTCGGCATCCAACCGCGCGAGCAGTAAATTCACATCGTTGGTCATTTGCTGCAGCGAAGATGTCAGCACGATCATCCGCGCCGTCATGTCATTGGCATTGGCCACCGTGGCGCGCAGCTGCTCTTGCATAACGGGATCGCCGATTACTTTGTTGACACTGTCCATCGCTTCCTGCGTCTTGGCGAGCAGACGGTTGGTTTCCCGCATGATCGCATCAATGCCGCCGGGCATGCCGCCTGTGATCGTGTCACCCGGTTGCAGCGCGCCGTTTTTCAAATCGCCGGGCGTAATGCGAATAAATTTTTCGCCCATCACGCCGTCCGCTTCGACCGCGAAATAGGAATCTTTCGGAATCGAAATGCCGTCGTAAATGCGCAACCGAACTTTTGCGCCGTTCGGCAGTGACGACACCTCTTCGACTTTGCCGACTTCCACGCCGGAATAGCGCACCTGATTGCCCTGCGCCAAACCGTTCACTTCCGGGAAAATGCCGTAGACGTCGTAGCCTTTTTTGCCGAAAAATACAAAGTTTGAAAGTTGTGCCAAGACGATCGCCGTCGCGATCAGCCCCGCTAAGGTAAACGCTCCGACCTTGGCCTCTGTTGACCACTTCATGGGCGTCGCTCCTCCTCATCCAATTCGCTTTTGCCCTGTAAAAAATTCTGTACGAGCGGATTGTCCGATTGCCAAAATGTATCGGCCGGTGCATCCGCAATAAAACGCCCCTGATGTAAAAACGCGAGACGATCGGCGACGGTTCGTGCCGAATCGAGTTCATGCGTAACGACCACGCCGCTCGTGCCGTATTGATGCTGCGCACGGAGGATCAGACGATCGACCGTCGCCGCGCTGATCGGATCGAGCCCCGCCGTCGGTTCGTCATATAAAACGACTTTCGGTTCGGTCGCCAGCGCGCGCGCCAACGCGACGCGTTTTTTCATGCCGCCGGACAACTGCTGCGGTAACGCATCTTGCCAATCCGCGAGTCCCACCAATTGCAAACGTTCGCGAACATGCGCTGCGATTTCGTCTTTATTTAATTCATTTTGCCGCACCAAGCCGAAGGCGACATTTTCGCCGACGGTCATCGAGTCAAACAGCGCGGAATATTGAAATACATAGCCCATGTGGCGTCGCACTTCGTTCCACTGCCGTTCGCTGTAATCCGTCACATCGACGCCATCGATCAAAACGCGTCCCGAGGTCGGTTTGACCAAGCCGATGAGGACGCGAAGAATCGTCGATTTGCCCGAGCCGGATGCGCCCAAAATTACGAGCGTTTCTCCCGCCGCCACGGTCAGATCCACGCCGCGCAGGATTTCGCGTTCGCCGAAGCGTACCGTCACGTCCTGTAATTCAATCATCTTCGCCTCTTAAAATAAAACGCTCGACAACAAATAGTTGACGGCAAAAATCATCATAATCGAATACACCACGGTTTCGGTCGCCGCTTTGCCGACGCCTTCCGCGCCGGCGGTCGCGAGCATGCCGCGGCTGCAGCCGACGACCGCGACAATCATCCCGAAGACGACCGCTTTAATCATGCCGAGATAGACATCACTCGGCGTGACAAACATCTCTATCGAACGCCAAAACGTGTAAGCAGAAATACCGTTATTCAATGTGCAGACCAAAACGCCGCCGAAAGTGCCGATGATCAATCCCAATACATTTAAAAGCGGCAACATGATCATGCACGCCGCCATGCGCGGCACCACGAGGTAGCTGATCGGATCAGTCGCCAGCACGCGCAAAGCGTCGATCTGCTCGGTGACTTTCATCGTGCCGATCTCGGCCGTGATCGCCGCGCCGCCGCGGCCCGCCAAAACGACGCCGCATAATACCGGACCCAATTCGCGTCCCAACCCGAGCGAAACGATCGCGCCGATGGAAAATTGCGCGCCGAAACGCGACAATTCGGTGGCGATCTGCAAAGTCAACACCATGCCGGTGAACAGCAGCGTCAGCGCGACAATCGGGAAAGAACCAACGCCCAGCAGCGCCATCTGTTTCGTCGTTTGACGCATATTGAGCGAAGTAATGCGCTGCCATGCCGCGATCAACAATTGAACGGCGGCGCCGATCTGCGCCAAAACATATATCGTTGAACGTCCGAGCGAGGTCAACAATTCGTTCACAACGCGCTTCCTCCTAAAGACACTATTATGATTTATTTTAGCACATTTAACGCCCCGACGTCCCCGTATAAAGCGCACTTTTCATTTTTCCGGCAGGCGCGCGGGCCGTTTTCCCGGAATTTTAAAAACAGCTGTGCAATACCAGCTGCTTTTGTATTATTTTGTCCCTGTTTCAGGGGATTAACGAAACGCCGCAATGAGATCGGTAAATGTTTTTTCATTTATCGTTTCGACCTTGGCGGCCAACGGCTCTTCCGCAAGATCAATCAAGTCTTCATAACTCGGACGATCTTTTTCCTCGTAGAGCACGCCGGTGATCAAGCCTTCGCGTTCATTCAACAGCGTCAACGCGCGCGCTTTATCGGCGGGATCGTAATCGGCCACATCTTTCACATCGGTGAGATGTTCTTTGAACCATTCGTACGTATTGTATTTATTGTACGTGACGCAAGGCGTAAAGACGTTGATGAAAGAGAAACCGTGGTAATCCATGCCGCGCATGATGATATCTACGAGACCGCGCCGGTCCAGCGCGTATCCCTGCGCCACAAATCCCGCGCCGGCGGCCAGCGCCATCGACGATACCGCCAGCGGCGTTTCCACATTGCCGTGCGGCGTTGTCTTGGTCACGAAGCCGAGCGAGCTGCGCGGACTGGTCTGGCCTTTGGTAAGACCGTAGACATGGTTATCGAAAACGATGTAGGTAATGTTCAAATTGCGTTTGATCGCATGGATGGTGTGACCCATGCCGATCGCGTACGCGTCGCCGTCACCCGAGCAGACCACCACTTCCAAGTCGCGGTTCGCCAGTTTCACGCCCTGCGCGAACGGCAACGCGCGACCGTGCGTCGTATGCGCGCCGTAGCAATACAGGTAACCGCCGATGCGGCTCGAACAACCGATGCCGGAAATCAGCATTAATTTTTCAAAAGGAATGTTGCGTTTCGAAGCGGCCTCCTGAATCGCCATCTGAATGCCGAAGTCGCCGCAGCCGGGGCACCAGTTCGGCTGAATCGCGTTTTTATACTCCCGTGCGTTCGCCATCAGAGCACCTCCTTGACGCGGGCCACAATCTGACTCGGCGTCAGTGTCAGTCCGTCATAACGTTTCAACATGGAAAACGGTGCCAATTCGGGCAAATGCATCGTCAGGAGCTGAGTAAGTTGCCCCGTCGCGTTTTGCTCGAGTACGAGCACTTTTTTCGCCTTTTCGACATACGGGCGCAAAGCTTCCGTCCGGAACGGCTCCAGGAGCCGCAAACCGATGCGGTTGACTTTAATGCCTTCCTTGCGCAAGTGTTCCGCCGCCTCCGCGGCCGCGCCGCAGGCGGAATTGATCGAAATCAGCAGCACGTCGGCCTCTTCCGTCGGCGCATCGACGGCGAGCGGCGCGAAATGATCGGCCACCGTCGTGAATTTGCGCAAACGTTTATCCGTCTGCACGACGCGATTCGACGGCGCTTCCGCCGGCTTACCGACCGTGTCGTGTTCCAAACCGGTGGACAGAAACATGCCGTTCGGCGTGCCCGGAATCGTGCGCGGCGAAATGCCCGATTCGGTATCGGCGAAACGCGCGAAATAATCCGGTCGGGTCAGTTCCGGCAAATCCTTCGTCTGCAAATTACCGCGTTCAATTTTGACGCGGCTGAGATCGAGCGCCGGTACGCTCTGTTTATTCAAGCCCTGCTGCAAATCGGCCAAGACAATGACCGGACATTGGTATTGTTCCGCGAGATTGAACGCTTCCGCCGTCACGTAAAAACATTCCTCGGTGGAGGTCGGCGCGACGACAATTTTGCCCACATCGCCGTGCGCGCTGTAAATCGCCGCCATGATATCGCTTTGTTCGACCTTGGTCGCCATGCCCGTCGACGGTCCGGCCCGCATGACATCAATAATGACCATCGGAATTTCCGCGATCGTCGCCAGCGAAATCGATTCCGCCATCAGCGACAGACCCGGGCCCGATGTCGCGGTGAACGCGCGGACGCCGGCGAAGTTCGCGCCGATCGCCATCATGCAGGACGCCAGTTCATCTTCCGTTTGCACAACGGCGCCGTGCACGCGATCAATCGCCTGGATCATGTATTCCATGATTTCGGACGCCGGCGTAATCGGGTAGCTCGCCATAAAACGAGCCCCCGCCGCGAGAGCGCCGAGCGCGATCGCTTCGTTGCCCATCAAAAACAGCAGATCGGCATCCGGCGGTTCGGGCAAAGTTCCGGGCGCGGCAAAATTATCTTTCTGCTCATCGACCAGACGCGCCCCTTCGTTGAAGGCGCGCACGTTGGCCGCGATCACTTCCTGCGTCTTTTTCGCGAAGCGATCCGAAATCGCCGCGATAAAACGTTCCCGCGGGAAGCCTAAGTACGCGACCGACATGCCGAGCGCCACAATGTTTTTCATTTGCAGCGAGCCGCATTCTTTCGCGGTATCTGTGATCGGCAAAGCCAGGAGCGTAACGCCTTCCGGCAAACTATCGCCTTTCGGCGCAAATATCGTATCGGCGATCAACACGCCGCCCGAACGCAATTCGTGCCCGTGCTGATCAATCGTTTCCTGATCAAGCGCGATCAGGTTGTCCACGCCTTCGCCGATCGTTCCCAATTGGTGACTGGCGATCCGCAATGCAAAGGTCGTATGGCCGCCCTTGATGCGAGACGCGAACAAACGCTGGGAAAACAGTGAATAGCCGAGCGCAGCAAGCACTTTGGCGAGAATTTCACCGCCGGATTCAATCCCTTCGCCCTGCTGGCCGCCCATCTTCCAGACAAAATCTTCTCTCGTCTGCAAAGTAAAACCCTCCTTCACTGACTGCTATGCTTCAGTTATGTTGCAAGCGCGCCGGTACGACGACTTCCAACACGCCCGTCGCGTACGGAGCAATTTGCGCCGGGTTAAAAATGACTACCGCATCGCCGTGATCATTCAAATAGTACGGCAAATCATTGTAGACGGCCGTCGCTTTGGCAAGTTCTTCCGGCCAGTATTCAATCGCCCGAGCCGCCAGCGCGCGTTGCACGTAAGCGCGTACCAACCGATTGGTCGCGGCGTTGGAGCGTTCTCCTAAAAAGTCTGCCAATTTGACCGTTTGACCGTTTTGTTTATCAAACACCCAAGCCCGCCATTGCGTATCGGGATGCGCGCCGCCGTCAAACGAGGTGCCCTTCGCTACCACGGAAAGATAGCGGTCGCTCTGGTAGGTCACTTGTTGGCTGTACATCTGCCAGTGATCCAATACGGGGCCCGTCGCCGGCGCTTCTTTCGCCAGTAATTGCGCACCCGCATGCTGCGCACGCGCCACATCTTTCGCAAGCATCGCATTGATCTTTGCTTCCACGCGCGGCCGTTCGGAAAGGCTCACGGTAACTCCCGCCACATCACTGTAGTCGTTGGCGCTCGCCGTGCCGAGCGCGAGCGTCATCATGACGCCTGCTAAAAGAAATAATTTTTTCATAAAAATCCTCCTGTGCTCTTATTCCATAATTTTTAATGACTGCCGTCGACCGACAGCGCACCTGTCCGATTTATTTACGCAGCGACGACACATCGACGCTGATCAATCCCGAGGAGTACGGTGCGATTTCATACTGGTTGAACAGCAACATCGCGCGTCCCGCCTGATCGAGATAATAATTGTACGGCGCATCCGTCGCCAGCGCCGCCGGCAACTCGTCTTCAAAATACGCTACATCGCGCGCGTCCAAATCGTTGCGGACCACATCTCCCAGCAGCGCCCGCAACTCCGCGCGGGAACGACCGAGATATTGCTCCAGCGTGACTTCCGCGCCCGTCTTCGTGGCGAACACGAGTCCGCGCGTTTCGGTATAGCCGTGCGGACCGCCTTCGTACGTATATTCCTCCGTCAAAAAGGAAATATATTGTTCGCCGCAGTACGTCGCTTTTTGCGTGTAGTTATGTTCGTACGACCAGCTGCGTTCCTGCATGCTTTTCGCTTCGGCCTGAATTTTTTCGCCATTTTGGCGCGCTTCACTCGCATAATGAGCCAATGCTTTATTAATGCTCGCGGAAGCGACCGGTTGCCCGGCGATTTTTACCTCGCCCTGACTCCATGTCGTTGTCGTCGTCGGCATCGCGCAGGCGCTGAGTGAAACCGCGGTCAGTAAACCGCAAAGTAAAGTTAATTTACGCATATTTTTCATGGAATTCCTCCGTTCTTTTACAAAACTCTCTCTTATAAGTGTACGCTATTCGACGCAGGTATGCCACCCTAAAGAAGGTTGTGAAAAACTTTTCACGCGGGCTCTGCGTCAATACGTGCCTACGCTCGTTACTTTTATTTTACAATGATTTATTTCTTTTTCCAAAGCGGAACAACGGCGGCCGCTCGGTCGAACCGTGCGCGGCCGGACAAGCTCGGAATACAACGCCGCTTTCACGCCCGCCGCATACGCTGACACGACATACGCACATTATGCCGGCAGAAAACAAAAACAGACCGCGAAGGTCTGTTTTTATTTTATTGGTAAACGCATATCGCCGCGCATTTACATTTGCCACAACGGCACGGCAAGCGTTCGCGCTTCGGCGATCGCCTTCGGTGTGACGGCGTCAAAATACACATGCAAAAGGCAAAGCCCCTGCGCCGGCGCGGTCATGCCGAGAAGGCGGCGATCTTTGCTTTCCCCGATCGCGACAAGATCGGCCGGCGTTTTACGACCGCGACCGCAATCAACGAGCGCCCCGACAATATTGCGCACCATTTTGTATAAGAAGCCGTCGCCCGTCACGTAAATTTTCAGCAGGTCGCCCGCTTCCTCGAGATGAATGTCATAAATCGTGCGCACCGGATTGCTCGGCACGGAATTGTTACCGCGATACGCCGTAAAATCATGCGTGCCGCATAATACTTGCGCCGCCGCGCGCATGGTCGCCAAATCAAGCGTGTACCCGAGCCGCCAGACGTAGCGATAACGAAACGGGTCGTCGTCGCGGCCGCGCAAAATCTGGTAGAGATAAGTCTTGCCCGTATTTTGTCGACGTACGCTGTAATCTTCCGGCACTTCGCAGCTTTTCCGCACTCGCACGGCCGGCGGCAAAAGCGCATTCATCGCGGATGCGAACCGTTCGCCGGGAATCGTGCCGGTCGTATAGAACGTGCACTCCTGCGCCCATGCGTGCACGCCCGAGTCGGTGCGCGCCACGAAGTACAGCGTCGTCTTCTGTCCTAAAATACGTTGCAGTACGTCTTCGATCACTTCCTGCACCGCCATGCCGTTCAACTGTCGTTGAAACCCGACAAAGGGACTGCCGTCATACGCGACAGTGATGTGGATATTTCTCAGTGCAGCCATCGCAGAATCACTAGTACCAAAACGACCGCGATCGTTCCCGCAAACGCGACCATGTCCACATTTTCGTAATGCAGCTCATGCAGCCGCGTCCGATTTTCACCGCCGCGGTAGCAACGCGCTTCCATCGCGGTCGCGAGTTCATCCGCGCGCCGAAAAGCGCTCACAAACAGCGGCACCATCAGCGGCACCAACGCTTTGCCGCGACGGATCAGGTTGCCGGATTCAAAATCCGCCCCGCGCGCTTTTTGCGCTTTCATGATGCGTTCGGTTTCCTGCAGCAATGTCGGAATAAACCGCAGCGCGATCGTCATCATCATTGCCAATTCATGCGCCGGCACGCCGATGCCGCGGAACGGGTTCAGCAGTTGTTCAATGCCGTCGGTCAAAACGATCGGGCTCGTGGTGTACGTAAGCAGCGCGGAAAAACTGATTAAATAGACCAGTCGCATCGTCATCATCGCGCCTTGCCGCAAGCCTTCTTCCGTCACGTGCAGCCAGCCCCATTGCCAAACGAGCGTACCCGGAGTGGTGAAGACATGGATCACCATCGTGAAAACGATAATAATCCAAAGCGGTTTGACCGCCTTCCACACGAGCGATAACGGCAAATTTGAAAGCGCGATGCCCAGCAGTACAAATGCCGTCACCACACCGTACGCGACCCATGTATCGGCGAGAAAAATCCCGACGATGAAAATCATCGTGCAGAGAATCTTCGTGCGCGGATCGAGGCGATGCATAAATGATTTTGTCGGATAGTATTGTCCTAATGTAATATTGCCCAGCATCATTGTCTCCCCTGCAACGCACCGTGAACGGCATTCGGTTGCGGTGTTTTCCCGAGAGCCGCCAAAATATTGGCCGTCGCCTCTTCCGGTTCAATCGCGCGTTCATCGACCGCGCAGCCGCACTCATTGATGCGCGCTAAAAGGCGCGACACCGGCGGCGCTTCCACACCCGCCGCGGCGAGTTCCGCGCGACGATTGATAAAAATATCCAACGGGTTGCCGTCGAGCAGGATTTCCCCTTTGTTCAAGACAATCACGCGGGATGCCAAGCGGGAAATATCTTCCATATTGTGAGACACCAAAATAACCGTAAAGCGCCGATCTTTATGCCATTCTTTCACGCGATCGAAAATCTCCTGTCGACCGATCGGATCCAAGCCCGCCGACGGTTCATCCAAAACGAGGTAGCGCGGGTGCATCGCAATCACGCCCGCGATCGCCACACGCCGTTGCTGACCGCCGGAAAGGCGGAACGGTGAGCGCTCCGCGAATTCATCATAGGGCAAGCCCACAAAGCGCATCGCCACACGGACCCGTTCATCAATCTTCGCCGGTGAAAGTCCGAGGTTGGTCGGGCCGAACGCAATATCGGCGCGAATCGTTTCTTCAAAGAGCTGATGCTCCGGATACTGAAATACCATGCCGACGCTGTGTCGCGCCTTGCGCGCCGCGGCGGTTTTACCGGTGAGGTCGACGCCGTCGACCGTGACCGTACCCGAGGTCGGCAGCAAAAGACCGTTCAAATGCTGCACCAAGGTCGATTTTCCCGATCCCGTATGGCCGATAATGCCGACGAATTCGCCTTCTTTAATTTCCAGATTGATATTGCGCAAGGCCTTCTTTTCATACGGAGTACCGGCGCCGTAGGTATAACTTACCCCTTTGAGTTGTATTGACATAGCGCCTCTCCCAATTCTTCATCCGTAATAATATGTTCCCGCAAAGGTATCCCCGCCGCGCGCAAATCGTGCGCCACTTCGGCGGCGACCGGAACATCGAGACCGAGTTTCTTTAAGCGGTCCACATCGGCAAACACTTCGCGCGGTGTGCCGTCCATGACCAGCTCGCCTTGGATCATGACGAGAATACGATCGGCTTGCGCGGCCTCTTCCATAAAATGCGTAATGTACACGACGGTCATCCCGCGTTTGTCATGCAACGCGCATACCGTACTCATGACCTCTTCACGACCGCGCGGATCGAGCATCGCCGTCGGTTCGTCAAGAACAATGCATTCCGGTTGCATCGCCAACACGCCCGCGATCGCGACGCGCTGTTTTTGCCCGCCCGAAAGCATATGCGGCGCGTGCTTGCGATACGCCGTCATATCGACCGCCGCCAGAGCCGCATCGACACGCTCCTGCAGTTGTTCGCGCGGCACGCCGAGATTTTCCGGGCCGAACGCCACATCTTCTTCGACAACCGCCGCCACAATTTGGTTATCCGGATTTTGAAAAACCATGCCGACGCGGCTGCGAATATCCCAAACTCTCGCTTCATCGCGCACCGAGATCCCGTCCACCAAGACGTCTCCTTCCGTGGGCAGCAAAAGCGCATTCAAATGTTTGGCAAACGTCGACTTGCCGCTGCCGTTCGTACCGATGACAGCCACAAATTCGCCGCGTTTGATTTGTACACTGACATCACGGAGCGCGTACCCCATGTTGCCCTCTTCATCGACATAGGCATGCGCCATATGACGGATATCAAACATTAACGGTTGTTGTTCCATACCGTTCCTTTCCCTTAAAAATAAAATTACATCTTATCCATTTTACCACAATCAACATTCGAAAGTTACAAAAGATAACAATCAAAACATAAAAAAAGGAGGTCGTAACCTCCTTCTTTATTCTTCCGGTGAAATATCCGCAGAACCTTCCTCGGAAAGTAGCGGGAACGTAATCGTAAATGTCGTGCCGGACCCGAGTTCCGACGTGACTTCAATTGACGCGTGATGCATGTCGATGATGTCACGCGCGATCGCCAATCCCAAACCGGTACCGCCTGTTGCTTTGGTTCGCGAGGAATCGACGCGATAGAAACGCGTGAAGATATTCGGTAAATCTTTTTCCGAAATGCCGACGCCTTCGTCCATGATCGCGACAATATATTGCGCGTCCGTGACGGTGGCCGAAAGCATGATCCGTCGACCCTCCGGCGTGTACTTCACCGCGTTGTCGAGGAAAATACGCAACAATTGTTTGAAGAGCGCGTCGTCCGCCTCAATCAGCGCCGATTCATTCGCCGCTAAATACAGCTCGTGGTGCGGTCCCTGTCGATCCGCGATCTGCAGGCCGTTCCACACTTCCCGCACAATCTCCGATGTTTCCAACGGCCGCAAGCGAATATTGAGTTCGCCGGCGCTCGCGCGCGCGATAAAGAGCAAATGCTCAATCAGCTGCCGCATGTATTCCGTTTCCGCCTGAATCGCCGCCAGCGATTCCGAAAGCGTCTCGGGATCCTGCGCCCCCCAACGAATCAACAGATCCGTATACCCGTTGATCACCGTAATCGGCGTGCGCAACTCGTGCGACGCGTCGCTGACGAACTGCCGCTGCTGCGCGACCCCGTGCTCGATACGATCGAGCGTGCGATTAATCGTCACCGCCAATTCGTACTGTTCGTCGCGCGATTCCGGCAACGGGATGCGGTAGCCCATTTCATTGACTTCGATATGTTTCAGCGGTTCTTTCATCGCGCGCAGCGGGGCGAGCACTTTATTCGTCAGCACCACGCCCGCTAAAATCGTGACGCCCAAGCTGGCGAGCACCGTCACGAGGATCTGGCGAATCAAAAGCTCGATGAAAAAGCGTTCGCGTTGCGCGCTGCGGATAAACTGCAAGTAGTAGACCCGGCCGTCCGCCGATTCCCAGCGTCTGAGATAGCGATAAGTCAGTTCATTTTCCGTATCAACAATCTCAAAGTGAGCGCCGTCGGGATCCGTTTCGTTCAGCTGGCGCAGCTGCTCCAGCGTCAGCGGCTGCCCGGGCTCGTAACGGGCGATATTGTCAAGAATCGGACGCCCTTTGTCGTTGTACACCACAAGATTGACGTACGTCAGCACGTTTTGCCCTTGGAAAATACTCGCGTCCACCTGACCGTGATGATCGAGGTAAAAAACAGTTTGACGTGCGCTCATGCGCACGTCAAATTGAAGCTGTCGCATCAAGAGGTAATGGACGCTACCGATCGCAAGAAACGCGGTAAAAATCAGGATGAGAAACATCATCCCGCCGTACATAAACGTCAACTTGACGGACAACGATTGATTAAATTTTTGAAGTTTACGCAGCCACTCCTTAATCGCGGGCGACATAGCCGATGCCCCGCACCGTGTGGATGTACTTCTTACCGACTACTTCATCCACCTTGCTGCGCAGATAACGGATATACACATCGACGATATTGGTGTCGCCGACATAATCATAACCCCAAACATCTTCCAGAATGCGATCGCGTCCCAACACGATGTTTTTGTTTTTCGCAAGATACGTCAACAATTCGAATTCTTTCTTCGTCAAATTGATGATCGTCGTGCCGACCTGCACTTCATGGCGATCCGGGAAAATGTACAGATCTTTGATATGGTACGAAGATTCGTTGAGTTTATCTCCGCCGACCTTTTTGCGCAGCAGTGCGCGAATACGCGCCAAAAGTTCTTTACTCGAGAACGGCTTGGTGAGGTAATCGTCCGCGCCGAGATCCAAACCTTTCACCTTGGAATCGACATCATCTTTCGCCGAAAGCACGAGAATCGGTATATTGCTCATCTCGCGCACGCGTTTGATAATCGAAAAGCCGTCTTCCTCCGGCAACATTAAATCCAACAAAATCAAATCAAAGTGCCCCTGGCCGATATGATCGATGACGCCGCCACCGGTAAAATCGAGCACGCATTCATAGCCGTCATGTTCCAATTCCAGCTGTAAAAAGCGGGCAATTTTCTTTTCGTCTTCGACAATTAAAATTTTTCCGTTCATTTCGGTTCCTCCTAACAGGTTCCTACTCCGTTCCGAATAAGTAACAAGCAATAGTCTTGTAATATGCAAAGCATCTTCTGCGAAGTGCCGCATCTGTGTTTACTATACCGAACCGCCGCCGATAATTCAATCGTATTTTCCAAAATTCGTTTGTTTATTAAAAAATATATGTTAACAATGATTTTATAAAAAACAACGTGCAAAACTTTAACTCCTTGTATTACGCGCCGAAAACGACTGTCGCGGACTT